>NZ_JBAUSA010000153.1:0-13922 GCF_049581465.1 Caballeronia sp.
GGCGAATGGGCGCGCGTTCGCCGCCGCCAAGCGGCCCCATGAAGAATGGCTTGCCCAGCAGACCCAGGAACGAAGGAAACCTGAACGTTCCCAAAGTCAGGTGATGAATCAGGTCGACATCTTTGTGCAACCCGGTGCGCAGGCAGTACAACAGACAATAGAACTGCCAGAACACATAATAAAGACGGGAATTCAGATAGACGCGCTCACTTAATCCGAAGGTCGGTACTGAAATGTAGCGATAACTAAGATTCGATGACGGATTTTTTGGCGCGGTGCGGAGGTGCGCCTCGAAGAATTTATGGGTCAGTACAACGACTTCGTGATCTCTCGCAAGCGTCTCGGCCCATCGCCAGCCTACGCCCGGTTCGGATCCCCACTCAGAGGAACAAGCTGATGCCGATAGCAGTATTTTCATGGTGTTTGTTCTTGCTCTCAATGCGGGGTTGCAGTGTCGACGCTGCCTTTGACGCCGAGCCTGGGCACTAGAAAGACAATGGCTGAGGCACGTTCCGTGAATTGAAGAACAGCATCCTCCAGTCGCAGAAGGGCTGCCTTCAGGCGAAGCGCGGGCTTTTCGACGCACCACCAGGCAGTAGCGCGCCGACCATTGTGTCGACTGCGAGGGCGGGAACCAGTCGCAGTCCACGCAGGCCAACAAAGGACACAAGCGTCCTGCATCTTTCCAGACTGCCGGCCGCGAGAAACCCGCTCAACGCGAAGAACATCGGAAGAATAATGGCGAGTAGAGGGCGTGCAGGACCACGCCATACTGCATACGTAAAATCCTTCCCATAGCATACGTTGATCGCGTGGCTGCAGACCACAAGCGTGGCGAGCGGAAGGCGCATATAGTCGAAGCCCGATGGATGGTTCGGTGCATCTGTGAGGCGCTTTGCTAACGTTATACGTAGCGCCTTACCGGAGGTCAGATGCGGCTGTTTGCTCATTGTGTTCCTCCGCGTTAGTCGTAGATCGTACGTGGACACAACTTCGCCGACAGACATAACTAAGGCGCCGTCCGCCAGACCATCAAGCAAACGGCGGACAAGGCGCGATCATTGTCTGATAAGGCGTCGCGGATGCGCATACGCTGTGCCGGATCAATCATTTGAACGCCACTCGTTTTCGCCGGGAGGCGAACTCGGGGACGCGTGCTGATGACAAACCATCGCGATGTATTTCTAGACGTCTTGCGAGTCGTGGCGGCGGTTTCGGTCTTGTTCTATCACGTCGGCTTCCGAGGGTACGCGGCCGACGGACTCATGGAGCATGTCCGATTCGACTCGATCGCTCCCGTCGCGCAGTACGGATTCATGGGCGTCGAACTCTTTTTCATCATCTCTGGCTATGTGATTTTTCTCAGTGCGGATGGCAGATCGGCCAGGGAGTTCGTTCTTTCGCGGGCAATTCGTCTATACCCGACTTTCTGGATATGCGCAGCCATCACAATCGCAGTAAGCACGATATCCAGCGATCCGAAATTCCGTGCGTCCGGTCTCGATGTTGCGTTAAATATTCCGATCGTGGCGACATGGTTCGGTGGCCATCACATTGACGGGTCCTATTGGTCGCTGGTGCTGGAGATCGAGTTCTACATCATTGTGGCCATTGCCCTGAAGATATGGCCCATGCAACGGGTACATTACGCCCTCATTGCCTGGGTGGTGCTCGGCTGTGTCGCGTCGTTGATGCAAAATAAGTTGGGACTACCGATCCATTATCCTGGCGGATACTACACGGGGTTCTTTGCAATGGGTGCGGGAATTTATCTCCTGCGGCGCAACGACAAGACATTCGGGCCATGGCTTTTGCTGGCGATATCCTATCTAAGCGCACTAGGCGCAGCGTATTTTTTTGGGAAGAAATACGATGCCTATTTTGGGTCGCATCTTTCCTTTGCGCTAATGGCCGTTCTCATTACGGTTTTCGGATTGCTCGTGTACGCATCGCCAAGCATTACCGTCAGGTCTAGCCGCTGGACCCGCCTTGCCGTTTTTGCGGGCGGTGTCACGTATCCATTCTATTTGCTTCACCAGAACATCAGCTACATGATCATCAATCATTTTTTTTCGCAGGAAACCCGTTGGCTAGGGTTGGCGACAAGCCTGATCACCGCAATCGCGCTCGCGTCGGGCGTCTACGCATTCTACGACAGACCTGTGAGGCGCGTGCTCTCGAAACTCGCCTTCGGCACGCGCTCCCGAACTGCAAAGCCGGAGACCGTCGCGAGCGCTTAAAGATCTGACGACCTGAGCGCGTTCGGTCTCGTGACCAAGGGCGTTCGATTACGGCGGCATCATCTGGTTACGTTGCCGCTGCTTCTGCTCGTTTCCCATCGCTGATTGGGGGTGATTCACAAAGGGCGCAGAACAACGGGTTTTTCCATTAAAATATTTAGAGGTGCGGATTAACCGTTGCTGCGCCTGGGAGCGCATAGCGTCACCTAGCCCTATTCCCGGCCAATTCCGGGTTGCAACTCGAATTTGGCTTAAGCGTAGAATGTGTCGGCGGTTAGGAATAAGACTTTGTATATCTAGAGCCCTATTCGGCAGGCATGGAGAGAGCAATGGAGCTTCGACATCTTCGCTACTTTGTTGCTGTCGCGGAGACGGGTAGCTTCACGACGGCGGCCGAACAGCGACTGCATACGGCCCAGCCTTCCCTCAGCCGTCAGATCCGCGATCTTGAAGAGGAAGTCGGTGTCGATCTGCTGATACGAGGCGCCCGTGGGGTTGAATTGACAGCGGCAGGTCGCGCTTTTCTTGAGCACGCTCGTGCAACGTTAGCGCAAGCGGAGTCCGCCATTGAAGCGGCTCGGCGGGCGGCGCATCGTTTAAAGCCCGTATTTGCGCTAGGATTCCTCACTGGGCAGGAGATAGAGTGGTTGCCGGAAGCGATGCGCGTTCTGCGCGACGAACTCCCTCAAATTGAGGTTACGGTCTCTAGTCAATACTCGCCGTCGCTTCGCGATGCCCTGTTGAAAGGCGATCTCGACCTCGCATTCATGCGACCTGAGCCGAACGTGCCGGGCCTTGCGTACCGGCTTGTTGTCAAGGAACCATTGGTTGTCGTTTTGCCAAGTGATCACCCTCTCGCGGCTTGCGAAACGATCGATCTTCCGCAGTTCATTGGCGAGACGTTCATCACCGTTTCGCACACGGCTCCTACTGTGCGGACCGTCATCGAGGAGTTTATCCTGCAGTCAGGCCTGGACATACGCGCAAGCTATGAGGTGGATAACCTCGCGATGGCGGTGTCATTAGTGGCATCGACGCGCGGTCTCGCGTTGCTTCCGTGTTACGCCAAGAATTTCCTTCCCGGGTCGGTGACAAGTCGTCCGCTTGCTGTTGAACCGCCGACTATCGACCTGGTGATCGGTTATAGCAGGACCAACACTTCGCCGATACTGAGTTTATTTCTTTCCAGAATCGACCATCTACTCTCCCGTTGCAGGTCGGTAGCGGCCGAAAACCGAGCATCCGTCGGATAGCTGCCGCGGCGTACGAACTCAGGCATTCATCCCGCCATCCACCGTAAGATTCGTTCCGGTAATGTACGAGGCCGTCGGGCCGGCGATGAACGCCACCATTGCGGCGATTTCCTCAACGCGCCCGTAGCGACCGAGCGCTGTGGCGGCCTTCTGCGGCACCGCCCAATCGCCTGAGGCGGGATTCAAGTCCGTATCGATTGGTCCCGGCTGGACGTTGTTGACTGTGATGCCCCGGCCTCCCACCTCTCTGGACAGCGCCTGGGTGAACATCCTGACGGCCGCTTTCGTGGCTGCGTAGGACACGAGCCCGGGCGCAATGGCACGCTCGCCCACCGCCGAACCGATCATGATGATGCGACCACCATCACTCAGATGTTTCAGCGCCGCCTTGGTCGTCGCGAAAACGCCTCGGATGTTGATGTCGATCACTCTATCCATCTCTTCCAAAGTCGTGTCTTCGAATGGTTTTGGGATGGCCGTGCCGGCATTGTTGACCAGCACATCCAGCCGGCCGAAGGTCGCAAAAGTTTTTTCGACCGCGGCTTCGACAGCTTTGACGTCGGCGGCATCCGCCTGGATCGCAATCGCCTTTCCGCCATTGAGTTCGATCTCTTTGACGACCTCCGATGCCGCGCTTGCGTCCTTCGCGTATGTGAACGCCACAATCGCTCCATCCGCGGCCAGACGTTTCGCGATTGCCGCACCGATGCCGCGTGAGCCACCGGTAACGAGTGCTACTTTTTTGGCTAAATCGGACATTTGATTTCCTGGAAATAGATCGTAGTACAAATGGTTGATGTATCGTGCTGAAACGATTATAGGATTCCGTGAGGGGTGCGACAAAGACCTTGTAAGCAGGGTGGCATGCCTCTCGGGCATGGCAGGCGAGAACATGTCATCCCCTTTGACATGATCGCCAAATCGCCGACGATCGCTGTCGATTTCCCCCGGTGTCGTTCGTCATCAAGTATTGCAGTCTTTCCCGCTGCCTGCACCCGGGCGGCGTTCCTTTCTATACCAAGGCGAACCGCGATGACATTGAAGCTATACGCTCACCCTTTTTCCGCATACTGCCAGAAGGCCCTGGTCGCGCTGTACGAAAACGACACGCCGTTCGAGTTGCGCGAGTTGTCGCACGACAACCCGCAGGTGATGGCGGAATTAACGGCGCTGTGGCCACTTAAGCGCTTTCCTGTGCTTGTGGACGCCGGCCGTACCGTTACCGAGGCGACCATCATCATCGAGTACCTGGGCTTGTACTATCCGGGGCCCGTGCCGCTGCTTCCCGCGGATCCCCGCGCCGCGCTGGAAGTCCGCAGCATGGATCGGTTCTTTGACAATTACATTTCGACGCCGTCGCAAAAGATCGTGTTCGACAGCCTGCGGCCGGAGACGGATCGCGACCCGTGTGGCGTCGCCGACGCCCGCGCAATGCTCGAGATAGCTTATGGCTGGCTCGACGGGATCATGGCGGGGCGCGAATGGGCGGCAGGAGACACCTTCAGCCTTGCCGACTGCGGCGCCGCGCCGTTCCTGTTCTATGCGGACTGGACGCATAGGATCGACGCCTCATTTGCGCACGTGATCGCCTACCGGCAGCGACTGCTGGCGCGTCCGTCATTTGCGCGCGCCGTCGACGAAGCGCGTCCGTATCGCCCGCTGTTCCCGCTCGGCGCGCCCGATCGCGATTGATCGATGGAGGATTAATAGTGACTTCCGGTGACAGATCGCGCCGCGTTCGTTCAAGCGTACCTCCTTCGGGCGACAGCGGTAGAATTTCTACCGCCACTATGAAAAGGGAGTGTAACGATGGACCTGCATCTCAAAGGATCAAGAATAATCGTAACGGGCGCGACCCGGGGTATTGGACTTGCCATCGCCAATACCTTTGCTGCTGAGGGCGCCGACGTAGCGGTTTGCTCCCGCGATGCGAGTACGGCAAACAAGCTGGCGGCGTCTCTGGTGGAGCGCGGCGCGGGACGTTCGTTGGGAGCAGCAATTGATGTATCAGACGGTGCGGCTCTTAAGCAATGGGTGATAGATGTAGGGACGCAATGGGGCGGGTTAGACGTCGTCGTGTCCAATGTAAGTGCCTTGGCTATCTCGGATGATCTAAGTTCTTGGCACAAGAGCTTCGAGACAGACATCCTTGGTACAGTCAACCTTGTTAGCGCCGCCATCCCATTTCTCGAAAAAAGCAAGGAGGCTTCAATCGTCGCGATATCCAGTGTGTCTGGACGAGAAATCGACTTTGCGGCAGGCCCGTACGGTTCCTTAAAAGCGGCATTAATACATTACGTTCAGGGCCTTGCCCAGCAATTGGCGGCGAAAGGGATCCGCGCAAACACCGTCTCTCCTGGAAACGTCTACTTCGAGGGCGGCGTCTGGAATGACATTGAACGTGACGATCCAACGTTGTACGCCAAGGCGCTCGCACTCAATCCCACCGGTCGCATGGGAACGCCGCAAGAGATTGCGAATGCGGTCGCGTTTATCTCTAGTCCCGCGGCAAGCTTCATCAGCGGCGCAAACCTTGTAGTGGATGGAGCGCTTACCCGCGGTGTCCAATTGTAGGGTGTCCGAATAATTGGATAAAGCTGGACGCGGACAACCGCGTCCAGCTTTCTACGCAACACTGACATGCGGGCATGACCTTAAAGCCGGTGCTAATCGTGCGCGTGGACATCGGCAGGCGCAGTATGCAAGTCAAGCGGATTGAACGGTGTGGTCTGATCCTCCGTAGGGAGGTCGGCCGCGCTCCAGCCACCGCCTAGCGCGCCGGTCAGTGCCACGGCCGCCTGCAATCGTCGCGTCTGCACTTGCACTTCGGACGTCTCGGCGGTCAGCGCCGCGATTTGCGCGACAGTGACGTTTAGATAATTGTCGAGGCCATCCGTATAGAGGCTCATCGAAAGGTTCTGGGTCTTGACCGCCGCTTGCAGCGCGGCCTCCTGCTGACTCGCTTCGGTAGCGAGACTTTCCGTTAGCACCAATTCATCCTCCACCTGCCGGAACGCTTCGAGCACGGTGGCGCGGTAATTGTCGCCCGCCTGCGCAAATTGCGAGTTGCTGCGTTCGAACTCCGCCCGCCGCTGCCCCCCGTCGAATAGCGTCAGCGCTGCTTGCGAGCGCAAAGCCGGTGTCCTCAAATCCGCCCGCCGCGCTCAAGCGAATGTTCGGATAGTACGCTGCACGGGATACGCCAATCGCGGCGTTCGCAGCCGCCATGGCGCGCTCCGCCTGTGCGATGTCAGGTCGTCTTTGCAATAGCGTCGAGGGGACGCCCACGGGAATGACCGGGAAGGCGATCCGGGCATCCGTCAAAGGCGGCAGCGTGAAGCTCGCGGGATTCTCGCCGACTAGCGCAGCGACCGCATGGACGAGAACCGCGCGTTGCCCCTGTACGTCTGTATCGGCGGCTTGTGCCGAGGAGAGTTGGGTCTGGGCACGCGCCACGTCGAGCCCGGAGGCGATCTTTCCGTTGAAGCGCATCTGCGTGATCTCGACGGCGTTCCGGTAAAGACCGATTGCCTTCTGGTAGACCGCGTGTTCGGTATCGAGACCGTAGATCGCCATGTAGTCGCCAGCCAACTCTATCTCCAGGCTCAGCCTTGCGGAAGCGACCTGGGCCGCCACGCCTTGGGCGTTCGCCTGTGCCTGTTTCGTGCTGTTGCGGATCTGATCCCAGAAGTCAGGTTCCCAGGTTGCCGCCGCGCCATAGCCGTTGGACTGCTGTTGTAGAGGGCCAGTGCCGCTATGGAACAACGTGTGAGCCGACTCCTTGTTCTCAGAGACGAAGGCTCGCGCGTTTAACTGCGGGAAGAGTCCCGAGCGCGCCTCGCCGACAATATCCCGGGCTTGGGTGTAGGTCTCCTGCGCCGCCTGAAGATCGGGGTTGGAGGCATCGAGTTGCGTCTCGAGGCGATTCAGTTGTGCGTCGCCGAACATCTCCCACCAGGGGCCATGCCCGAGCTGATCTTCGGGGCGCGCCTTCTCGAATGGTCCCGTGCCTTGATACTCATCGGGCAGCAGCATGTGCGGCGCTTTGTAGACAGGCGCCAGATCGCAGCCGGCGAGCAGCGCGAGCGCCGCACAGCAGATTTTCCGAAGGGGAGGGTGAACGCTGAACATCATTCGTCCGACTCGTTCTTAGCGGCTTCGACTTTTGCGCGCTGCGCCGCGCTCAGGGAGGCCGATTCTGGTTCGGCAGGCCGAAACCGCTGGTCAGGCGCGATACCCGGCACGCCCTGGACTACTGCCACTTTCTCGCCTTCCAGGATCCCCGCCGACGGGCTGACGATCAGGCGATCAGTTCTCTTAATCCCTGACACGACTTGCACGGTCGGACCGAGGTTGAGTCCCAGCTTGACGTCCTGCAAATGTACTTTGTCATCAGGGCCAACGATTGCCGCCTGCATGCCTTCGGCACGGAACAATAGTGCCTGCTCCGGCACGATGAGCACGTCGCGGCCCATGGGAACTTCGAAATGCACGTCGGCGTAATTGCCCGGCCAGATCAGATGATCGGGGTTGGGTACCAGCAGTTCGGTCACCACCGTTCGCGTCTTCGGATCGAATGCGTTCGCGCTGGTGTCGAAGGTGGCCTTGAACGTCACGTCCGGATATTGCGGCAGCGAAAGGGTGGCGGTCAGGCCGGGTTTGAGGACTCCGGAATAGTCCTGTGGCACCGACACGAACACGCGCATTTCGTGAATGTCGGCGATGCTGAACAACTCGTCGGCCGCGCCTCGTGCGCTGACGTCGCCGCCGGCCGCATTCACATAGTTGCCTATGTCGGTCTTGCGCGAGGTGACCACGCCGTCGAACGGCGCGACGATCTGCTTAAAGCCTTCAAGTACCTTGTAGCGTGCAACCTGATGCTCGGCGGCGCGCACCTGTGCTTTCTGCGCGGCGGCGTTCGCGATCTTCTCGTCGACTTCCTGCTGGGAAACCGCCTGCGTACCGGCGAGCGCAGACCAGCGGTTCGCGGTCACTTTCGCCAGGTTGTAGTTTGTCTGCGCGACATCCAGGTTCGCCTTCGCGCTCTCGTACTGCTCGTCCACAGCAGGGGCATTGATGCTCGCAAGCACGTCGCCCGCCTTGACCACGGCGCCGTAGTCCTTGTACCACTTGGCCAACTACCCGGACACCTGCGCATAGATCGGCGCGTAGTACCACGCGTTGACATTCCCGGGGAGGGTAAGCGTGCGTGTTGCCGGTCCCGGAATAGGCGAGATCACCTGAACCAGCGGGATTGATTCCTCATCGGCGATATTGCGTAGGTCGGCGACATTGCTGTATCGCCGGACGATGCCGGAGACGACCAGCCCGGCTACCACGAGCACGCCGAGCGCGATCAGCAGGTGGGATCGCGCACGGCTTGGCGGCGAAATGTCTCGATCGACGGTCATGCGTGCGACTCCGTGGGTTCGTCCCTGTTGCCGTGCAAGAGCGCAAATACGCATGGCACGAACAGAAGGGTGGCGATGGTTGCGAACAACAGTCCGCCGATTACTGCGCGTCCGAGCGGCGCGTTCAGGGTGTTGCTGAACGACATCGGCAGCATGCCGATGATCATCGCGAGCGCGGTCATCAGGACTGGCCGGATCCGGCCGGCTCCCGCCTCGATCGCGGCCTCGACCGCGTTGCCATGTTCGGCCAGGCGGTCACGGGCGAACGAGACCACCAGGATCGAGTTGGCCGTCGCGGTGCCCATGCACATGATTGCGCCGGTGAGCGCCGGGACTGAGAGGGTCGTGTGGGTCAGGAAGAGACTCCAGACAATTCCTGCCAGCGCGGCCGGCAACGCGGTGATGATGATGAAAGGATCGAGCCACGACTGAAAGTTGACGACGATGACGAGATACACCAGCAGCACCGACAGTGCGAGCCCCGCGATCAACTGCTCATAGGCAGTGCTCATCGTCTGCGCCTGACCGCGCAGGTGCACGCTAGCGCCATAGGGGAGTTCGCCGCTCATGTTGGCGACCACCTTGGCCACTGCATCGTTCACCGCGCCAAGGTCGCGCCGCTGATTGCTCACGAAGATGTCGACTACCGGCAGGATGCTGTAATGCGAGGCCAGCACCGGTGTACCGGTCTGGGTAATGCGGCTGAGCGCGCCCAGGATCTGCGTGCCAGCGTCCATCCCTCCCCCCTTGCCGTTATCGATCGGAATCGTTTCAAGATCGTTGAATGAGGTCAACTGGTCTTGCGGCGTTTGCAGGTTGACGAGGTGCGACACGCCGGACGATGTATCGAGCCAGTATGTCGGCGCGGTCTGCCCGCTGCCGGACAAGGCCGCGAGTGCGTTGACAGCGATGTTGGCTTCCGTCAGGTTAATCCCCGATGCGAACGAGCGGGACGCCGCGATCTTCAGGGTCGGCTGGTCCAGCGACTGCTGGATATTGACGTCAGCGCTCCCGGGAATGCGCCGCAGGCGTGCCGCCAACGCTTGCGCGTAGGCGAAGTTTGCCGCAAGCGTGCGTCCGGAAATCTGTACATCGATTGGCGCCGGCAGACCGAAGTTGAGAATCTTCGCGGTGATGTCGCCGGGCAGGAACGTAAAGGTCGTCCCGGGAAACTGCTTGGGCAGCTCGCGCCGCATCTTGAAGCGATAGTCGTCGACGGGCGAGCGGTTGCTCTTGAGGTTGATCGTGATGTCGCAGTCCTGCGGGCCAATCGTGCCTGACGAACTGTACGCCTGGTTGATGCCGCTGGAGGGTAGACCGCAGTTGTCCAGTATGTTGGTCACCTGACCGGGCAGGATCCGGCGAATCGACCCATTGACGAGGACGGCGATCTTCGAAGCGTCCTCAAGGCGCGTGCCAATCGGCGCTCGCATGTGCATGTCGATCTCGCCCGACTTGATACTCGGAAAGAAGTCGCGCCCGAGAAATCCGATCATTGCCAGCGACGCGAATGCGCAAACAATGAACACTGTGACGAAGATCTCGCGCTGCGTGAAGCGCGAGTCCGCCGAGGGTCATGATGTTGATCGTCTGACCGAACCACGACAGCGCCAACACCGAGCACAGGATGGCGAGCGGAATCGACGTGGCGACGATCAACGTCGAGCGCCAGCTTCCCAGGAAGAGCAACACGGTCAGGCCCGTCAGGATGGCGGCCGTGATCATTTCCTGGACCACTTCCTTCACTGAGTCGCGCACGAAACCGGATTGGTCGTTCAGCGTCTTGATCTGCACGCCGGGCGGCAGCGTGCGGATAATGCCCGGTAGCGCGTTCTTGATGCCTGCCACGACGGCAAGCGTCGACGCATCGCCGCTCTTCAGGATCTGGATCAGCACCGCCTGTTTGCCCTGTACCAGCACCGCATTGATCTGTGGCGGCGAACCGCGGTGTACATAGGCGACGTCGCGCAGGTAGACGGTCGCGCCGTCGACAGTCTTGATCGGCAAGTTGTTGAAGGTCGCCACGGCAATCGGACTGGCGTTCGTCTGGACCAGGAAATCCAGTGCGCCGATCTTCTGATCCCCCGCCGGCAGCACGATGTTCTGCGACTTCAATGCGTTGCCGACGTCCACTGCCGATAAACCGCGCGCCATCAACTTCGTCTGATCGAGGTCGACTTCGACGTTCAGCGACGCGCCGCCGTAGGGGCTCGGAATCGCCGCACCGGGCACGGCGACCAGTTGCGGTCGAATCAGGTTCGACGAGTCCATACCACCGCCACGACCGGAATCTTTATATCGGGAAAGATATCTGTCGGAGTCTTGTAAGCGGCCAGGCCGCCGAATAGCACGATCAGGATGGTCATCACCACAAACGTCAGCGGGCGACGTAGCGCGATTTCGACAAGAGCGTTCATGGAAGGCCGATTGGACAGGGTGCGGTCGACAGTCACAAGAGCCGAGACCGGAACAGCAGGGGAGCCTTGAATAGGGCTCGTGGCAGCGGTGGCTCAAGATGGCCTCGACCGTTCGATCAAGGTAATTGAGTCGCGTGCCGGGGAACACTATACGAACCGATGCCGCGCCTTCTACGTGCGTTTGTAACGCCTCATCCGTTCGTATAGGGTGCCTGAGAAGGTTAGGCGATCACTGTCTGATGGTAAAGAGCTGTTGCATAAACTGTAGCAGGCCGTGATCAAAACGAGTCGATGTAACATGGGTAGGAATACGTATTAGTTAAGCCCGTAGAGAGATGATAAGCGGCCGAGCGCCTGGGAGCGCCGCAGGCGTGGATCGGTTAGGTCCGGTCAAACCAAGGTATTAAGCACGCAAACGAAGAGGGTGCGCGAGGCATCCGCTTGTAGCATGGTTTGTGTTGGAGATTGGGCCTACCTTTAATACAACGCGGTACCTGATACGCGGTCTCCCGATTCCCGGCATGACTCGGCATCGACACGATCGCGGGAGCCCTTCCAAGGCAAGACACATGAAAAACCTCAGCTTTCTGACGCATCAGGAGATCTTCAACGCTTCGGTGCATCATCTTCTCGGCCAGGGTCAGGCGGCATTACTGGAGCACGGCGGCGGTGCATATCGCGGATATTGCGGTGGCTGCCCTGTCGGCAGCTTCATCAAGCCACGTGATTATCTGAGCGCAATGGAGGGCGTACCGGTTCGCACCATTAACAAGCCGCCGGATCAGGTGCCCGCCTACATGGACGTCGGGGTGGCGGCACTCAAGCGGGCCCTGCTGCGTTCGCGTATCAACATCTACGATCCGACGACCGTTGAATTGTTGAGCTGCCTGCAGAACGTACACGACGTCTTCGGTAAATGGGAATGGCGGGACCGCTTCGTTTCCATCGCTCGTCAATTCGGCCTTTCAACTGACGGGGGCAGACTCGTTGCTTGAGAGAAGTCGGCAGGCTTTGCGGTCGCCGGATCCAAAGGGTCGGCGACCTTCATCCGCATCTTTGTCTGGTGACTTACGTACGATACATCGGATACGATGTAATCGAAGGCGCTTGACATTGGAAATGGCTCCTGTATTATTCATCGCATCCGAGCAAAACGTATCCGATCAAAATAGATTCTTCCCCTTTTAAGTCATTGGAGATTTCATCATGAACAAGCATCTCATCGCCGTCATCATCGCAGCCAGCGCCGCTCTCGCCGCTCCCGCTTTTGCCAGCAGCGGCTACGGTCCGGCACCTCACTACAACCCGATCGCGGGCGCACCCGCTTCGCAGCGCGGTGAAAGTGCAGCGACGATCCACGCGGAAACCGCGGACGCCGACGCCAACGCGCGAGCGTTTGGTGGCGTCGCAGAAACGACTTTCCAATCGGGTAGCCGCGCCCAGGCTTATGAGGCGCAATCGCTGTACTCGCATCACTAAGCGCAGCCAGGCTGGCGGGTTTGAGCGCGCAGCAACCCTGCGCGCTTCTGCGTTCTTTCTGACTAGTCGTCACACTTGCCGTAGTGCCGTCTCAAGGGTGGCAAGTCGACGATGTCATCTGGGAGCCGGCCTGCGCTGCACCGCGCGCGGCATCGGCCTGTGCCGCTAGTTTTGCTTCCGCTGCCTGGATCTCGACCGGATAGTCATTGTCGCTACCTCCCGGACGGTAGCCGGCCTGCTCGATACATACAACTTCCGCCTGCACTTGCGCACGGGTCAATGGGCCAGATGAGGTTTGAGCGGAGGTTAGTATCGGGCTCGCAAGTGCGCTAACGGCGAGGGTAAGGAATATCAGCGGCTTCATAATTTGATCTCCTTCAATGCATGATCGGAGCGTCAAAGCGAAAGTGACCAGGACGACGCTTTAAAAGTATAGGACGCTAGCCACATAGGGAAATCACACTGAGGTATAGAAATTCCATGCGAGCATATGGGAACGTCAGGTTTCTCGTTGCGCTGCAGCGAAGAACCGTAGCGTAGTTGTTGCCTGCCTGCCTTCCCGCCTTAACGCCACAAGCCGGAACGGTCGGACTTCCTCATTGGCGATGCGACCAGGTCTGCGTCCATCGGCGTTCATATTCCATCTTGTCGAAATTCTCGATGAGGAAATCGATAAATGCCCGGACCTTGGACGACATGAACTTCCGGTTCTGGTAGGCGATATTTATCTTCAGCCTTGGCAGATCCCAGTCATCGAGAATAGGCACGAGGCGCCCCGCCACGAGGTCCTCGTGGATGATATAGATTGGCTGGATCAATATCCCGAGACTGTTCAAGCCTGCCTTGCAGATGACCTGTCCTTCGTTGGATTCCAGCAAGCCTTCAATCCTGACGGTACGCGTAGTCGATCCCTTTGTGAACGCAAGCTCATAGGGGTTATTGGCAAGCGTGTAGATCAGGAACCGATGACCTTCGAGTTCTTCGAGTGCCATGGGAGTGCCGTGGCGGCTCAGGTATTCGGGGGACGCGGCGAGGATCCGCCGGGTTTCCGCCAGGCGCCGAATGATCAGCGCTGAGTCCGCTTCGTGTTCGCGGGTACGGATCGCGACATCGATTCCGCCT
>NZ_JBAUSA010000154.1:0-1795 GCF_049581465.1 Caballeronia sp.
GTCGGGAGATTCGCCAGCGCCCGCTCGGCGCTCGACTTGGGTATCAAGCCCGGTCGGGATGCGCTCGGTCGCGATCCTGCCGATCTGTTCGCCGCGCTCGACTTCCTCGCCCGCGCAATCATTCTGCAATGATTATAGTTTGCGAATAACGGGGATAACTTTCTCTGCAAGAAGTTCGATCATCGCAGCGATTTTCTTAAATGGCACTCCTCCGATATCAATTTGAGCGACGAGCCTGTCCATCCCGGTCAATTCATGAAGCAGGGAAATTTTGTCAATAATCTCGGCCGGACTTCCGACAAACGGCCCGCTGTCCTTCGTAATTGATCGATTGAAATCCTCGCGCGAGATTCTTGGCCCGGGGAACTTTCCAGGGCTTGATTCGAGCCAGTATTGACTATAGTGAGGATAAAAGTCGTCGCGAGCCGCCTGTGACGACTCGGCAATCTGAAGATGTCCATTGACGGCGACTCGCAGCGTTTGGGCGTGCCCCGCTTCTTGTCCAACGGCGCGATAGAGTGCCGTTAGTTGGGCCACTCTGCTATAGGGGCCGCCCAGCACGGCAAGTGCCATGGGCAAGCCCAGGCGGGCGGCACGCATCGCACTGTCCGGAGAGCCGCCTACCCCGATCCAGAGCGGAATCGTAGGTTGCAGAGCGCGCGGCGCAATCTCTGCGTTATTCAAGGGCGCCCGGAAGCGACCCTTCCAGGTAACGCGCTCGGACTTATTTAGCAGGTCAAAAAGCGCCAGCTTTTCGTCGAACAATGCGTCGTAATCTTGAAGGTCGCAGCCAAACAGGGGGAACGGCTCACTGAAGACCCCGCGCCCTGCAATGATTTCAGCGCGGCCGCTTGAGACCAGATCAAGCGTTGCGAATTCTTCATAAACCCGCACTGGATCAGCCGTGCTGAGAACCGTGACGGCGCTGGTCAGGCGAATGGTGCTCGTCGAAGCGGCGATGGCGGCGAGAACGACAGTCGGCGCCGATACGGCAAAATCGAGTCGGTGATGTTCCCCAACCCCAAAGATGTCCAGGCCGGCTTGCTCCGCGAGTTTCGCCACCGCGATGGTCTCTTTGATCCGGGTATGTGCATCGACTCGTTGACCATTGTTACCAACGGAGGACAGGTCTGAAAGCGTATAAAGTCCAATCTGCATCTCGAGTCCTTGAAGATTCAATATCCTATGACTCGGTGTCCTATCTAAGCTGTCGCCGTAGTCACCGGGTCTTGCTGCGGGAGGCCGGTCCGGATCCATGCATCAATGTGGATACGGGAACGGAAGTTGACCGCGGCTCATGACAGCCGCGGTGCGCCCGCTCAATTATTCATCGCCAGCCTCGCCTCAGCCGTCTGTGCAGTCTTCGCGCGTGTCGCTACCTCGTTCTGCTCGATAATCTTCGCGATCTCCGCATCGGATTCTTCGCCGTACTGCGCAAACACATTGGTGCGATAAGTCGTGTTGACCGCAGCGGCGAGCTGCGTGCCGGAGTCGTCGCGCGTGTCGGCGTCGACGACCATCGACAACCCAATGCGGAGCGGATGCGCCGCCAGCTCCTTCGGGTCGAGCGCGATACGCACCGGCAAGCGCTGCACGATCTTGATCCAGTTGCCGGTCGCGTTCTGCGGCGGCAACGTCGCGAACGCGCTGCCCGTGCCGGCCGAGAAACCGATCACTTTTCCGTGGTACTTGACGCTCGAACCGTAGACATCCGCCGTCATCGTGACCGGCTCACCGATGCGCATCCGGCGCAGCTGCACTTCCTTGAAGTTCGCATTGA
Source organism: Caballeronia sp. (assembly GCF_049581465.1). Taxonomy (GTDB): domain Bacteria; phylum Pseudomonadota; class Gammaproteobacteria; order Burkholderiales; family Burkholderiaceae; genus Caballeronia. Next base: position 1,781 of record NZ_JBAUSA010000154.1, read on the forward strand.
CCCACACGCCGTCGA
>NZ_JBAUSA010000155.1:0-3761 GCF_049581465.1 Caballeronia sp.
GCGCATGGACAGCACGCGCTTGCGCGAAGGCCTCGGCTGGACGCCGCCGACTTCGGTGACGCAGGGGTTCGCCATCACGGTGCGCGCGTTCAACGAGGCTCGCCGATGATCTACGCCGTCCCCGCCGGCATCGCGTGCGCGCTATGCGCCGGGATCCTGCTCGTGCTCCTGCGAACGGGCTGGGCGTGGGACATCGCCGTCGATATCCCGAATCATCGCTCGCTGCACGTACGGCCGGTGCCGCGCGTGGGCGGCTGGGGCGTGCTGCCTGCCGTGCTGCTGGTGATCTTGATCGATGCACCCGCGTTCCGCCTGATCGTGCTGGGCGCATTGGTGCTCGGCGTGGTGTCGCAAATCGATGACCGGCGCGGCTTGCCGGCCCGGATTCGCTTCGCGGCGCACCTGATTGTGGTCGCGGCCGGCGTCGCGTTGAGTGCGGTAAATATCCCCTGGTGGCTCGCGGCAATCGCCGTGGTCGCGCTCGTCTGGGTGGTCAATCTTTACAATTTCATGGACGGTTCTGACGGGCTTGCGGGCGGAATGACCGTGTTTGGCTTCGGCTTTTACGCGGTCGCGGCGGCCGGGTTGCAGCCATCGCTTGCGGTGGCCTCGGCGACGATCGCGGGCGCGGGGCTGGGCTTCTTGATTTTTAACCGTCATCCAGCCAAGATATTTCTAGGCGATGCCGGCTCAATTCCGCTCGGTTTTCTCGCGGGCATCCTGGGCTTCTGGGGCTGGCAGCACGGCGCATGGCCGATCTGGTTCCCCGCGCTGATCTTCGCCCCGTTTGTCGCCGATGCCACCGTCACGCTCGCCCGCCGTCTTGCGCGGGGCGAAAAGGTCTGGCTGGCGCATCGCGAACATTACTATCAGCGGCTGGTCAGGATCAGTGACAGCCATATGTATGTTGCAGTGGCGTACTATTTGCTTATGTTAGGCGGCGGTATCGTGGCGCTGGTCGCCATTCGCGCGCCGCTCGCTGGTCAATGGATTCTGTTCGTGACGTGGTACGTGTTCCTGGCGTTGATGGGTTTGCGCGTCGACCGCCAGTGGCGGCAATTCACACTCACACAAGGTAACGATGCGAATTAAGCCCTCATGGCTCTCAGCGGCCGCTTTTGCCTTCGATCTGGTCGCCGTGGCCGTCTCATGGCTCGCGGCGTATGCGCTGCGTTTCAATGGTTCGGTTCCTCCGGAATTCTGGCACGGCGGCATGGACGCGTTGGCGTGGGTCATCGTCATCTACGCGCTGATGTTCCGCGTGTTCGGCTTGTATCGAGGGATGTGGGTGTTCGCGAGCCTGCCCGACCTGATGCGCATTTCCAAAGCGGTCGCGAGCGGCTCGCTGATCGTGATGATCGGCGCGGCCATGTTGCAGCCTCATCCCATCATTCCGCGCTCAGTGCTTATCGTGTCGCCGTTGCTGCTGTTCCTCGCGACGGGCGGTTCGCGCGCGCTCTATCGTGCGCTCAAGGAGTTCTACGTTTACGGCGGCCTTAAAGGTCAGGGCAAGCCCGTGATCGTTCTCGGTGCGGGCACGGCCGGGGCAAACCTCGTGCGCGAACTTGAACGGTCGAGTGAATGGCGTCTCGTGGGCCTTCTTGACGATGACCCCGCCAAGCGCGGCCGCGAAGTCCTCGGTCACAAGGTCCTGGGATCGATCAGCGAATTGCCGTTGTGGGCCGAGCAGCTCAAGACGGATACGGCGATCATCGCGATTCCGTCGGCATCGGTGGATGCGCAACGGCGCGTGGCTACCTTGTGCGTGCGGGCCGGTGTGAAGGCGATGGTGCTGCCCGCGCTGACAACATTGACCGAAGGTCAGGCATTCCTCTCGCGCGTGCGCCAGATCGACCTGGAAGACTTGCTCGGTCGTGAGGCCGTCAAGATCGACATGCCGCACGTGGAAGCGCTGCTGCACAATCGCGTGGTGATGGTGACGGGCGCGGGCGGATCGATCGGCTCGGAGCTGTGCAGGCAGATCCTGCGGTTTTCGCCGGCGCAGCTCGTAGCCTACGACCTGAGCGAATTCGCGATGTATCGCTTGACCGAGGAATTGCACGAGCGCTTCCCGGGGGTATCGGTGATACCGGTGATTGGCGACGCGAAGGATTCGTTGCTGCTCGATCAAACCATGTCGCGTTTCGCGCCGCATATTGTGTTTCACGCAGCTGCGTACAAGCACGTGCCGCTGATGGAAGAGCAGAACGCGTGGGCCGCCGTGCGCAACAATGTGCTCGGCACGTTGCGGGTGGCGCGCGCCGCGATACGTCATCAAGTTAGCCACTTCGTGCTGATTTCCACCGATAAAGCCGTCAACCCCACCAACGTAATGGGCGCAAGCAAGCGCCTGGCGGAGATGGCGTGTCAGGCGCTTCAGCAGACCGCGCCGCGCACGCAGTTCGAAACCGTTCGGTTTGGCAATGTGCTGGGCAGCGCGGGCAGCGTGATCCCGAAGTTCCAGCAGCAGATTGCGAAGGGTGGTCCGGTTACGGTGACGCATCCGGAAATCACGCGCTTTTTCATGACGATTCCCGAGGCGGCGCAACTTGTGCTGCAGGCTTCGAGCATGGGGCAGGGCGGAGAAATCTTCATTCTGGACATGGGCCAGCCGGTGAAGATTGTTGACCTGGCGCGCGACTTGATTCGACTGTACGGCTTCTCGGAAGATCAGATCCGTATTGTGTTTTCGGGTTTGCGTCCGGGCGAAAAGCTGTACGAAGAACTCCTCGCCGACGACGAAACCACCACGCGCACGCCGCACCCCAAGCTACGGATCGCACAGGCGCGTGGGGTGCCGGATCATTTCCTCGATGAATTGCTCCCCTGGCTCATGCAGCACCGGGTGTTAGCGGACGAAGAAGTGCGCCGTGATTTGCGTCGATGGGTGCCGGAGTATCAGACGACGATGCCGCCGGTGCTGCAAAGCGTTCCGTCGGTTTCGTCCGTTCGGACCGGGCGACGTTGAGAGTGTGGGGGTAGGGAGGGGGTGCTGCTCGCGGCGAGTGTGGGGCTAGGGTGGACGGAGTGCTGCTCGCGGCGAGTGTGGGGCTAGCATTGAGTCCTTCTGCTCGCGTGGTCGTTCTGCTTAAGTCGGATTTTCTTGCTTATTTCTGTTAGCCCCTATCCGGGGCGGGACTTCATTTCTTTGCAAACGCGCAAAGAAACGAAGCAAAGAAACGCGTTTTGAACCGCCAACATTTAAGTGTCGTCGTTGCGCATTTCAGGTTTTTGGCACGAACGTAGCACGGCCCCAAAAATCTAATCCGCAGTTGAACGCCGCCCTCAAGCGCGAACGCCGCGCACACGCTTCGCCCCAATTGCCCCAATCGCGTTGCTGCAGGTGGCAACGCATGGCATAAGGCTTATGGCAACAACAGCAGTAACGTCAACGGTAGCGCCAGCGATAACATCAGTGGCAAGGTCGGCGGAATGCCGCTTCGTTGTTGCCTTGCTCGTTTGGGGCGCGCGAAGCGCGACGCAGCACGAAGGAGCGGATACCACACGCGTGGGTGGTGCGAGGACACGGATAGTCGCCGAGATACGACCGTTGAGGCGAAGCGAGTGAGTGCCGTTTGTGCTTGAGGGGGTGTTCTACTGCGGATTGATGGGTGGGGGCCGTGCTACGTTCGTGCCAAAAACCTAAAATCTGCAAAGACGACACTTAAAAATTGGCGGTTCAAAACGCGTTTCTTTGCTTCGTTTCTTTTCGCGTTTGAAAAGAAATGAAGTCCCGCCCCGGATAGGGGCTAACAGAAATA
>NZ_JBAUSA010000156.1:0-7361 GCF_049581465.1 Caballeronia sp.
CACATGAATCACGCCGAGATGCAGTTCCTGAACACCGATTTCCCGTACAAAAAGCAGTATGGCAATTTCATCGGGGGCCAATGGGTCAAGCCGGTTGGCGGAGAGTATTTCGACAACATTTCGCCGATCACCGGCGAACCGTTCACCTCCATTCCGCGCTCACGCGAAGCCGATATCGAACTCGCCCTCGATGCCGCCCACAAGGCCAAGGTTGCCTGGGGCAAGACCTCGCCCGCCGAGCGCGCGAACATCCTGAACAAGATCGCCGACCGGATGGAAGCGAACCTGGTGCGCATCGCGGTGGCCGAGACCATTGATAACGGCAAGCCGCTACGCGAAACAATGGCCGCCGATATACCGCTTGCCATCGACCATTTTCGCTACTTCGCAGGTTGCGTGCGTGCGCAGGAAGGCTCGCTTTCGCAGATCGACGAAGACACGGTCGCCTATCACTTTCACGAACCGCTTGGTGTGGTCGGACAGATCATCCCGTGGAATTTCCCGATCCTGATGGCCGTGTGGAAACTCGCGCCTGCGCTCGCGGCCGGCAATTGCGTCGTGCTCAAGCCGGCTGAACAAACGCCCGCTTCGCTGTTGGTGCTGATCGAATTGATCGAAGACCTGCTGCCACCGGGTGTGCTGAACGTGGTGAACGGATTCGGCCTGGAAGCGGGCAAGCCGCTCGCATCGAACAAGCGGATCGCGAAGATTGCGTTCACCGGCGAGACCACGACGGGCCGCCTGATCATGCAGTACGCGAGTCAGAACCTGATACCAGTGACGCTGGAACTGGGCGGCAAGAGCCCGAACATCTTCTTCGCCGACGTGATGAACGCAGACGACAGCTACTTCGACAAGGCGCTGGAAGGCTTCGCCATGTTCGCGCTGAACCAGGGCGAAGTGTGTACCTGTCCGTCGCGCGTGCTGATCGAAGAAAGCATTTACGACCGCTTCATGGAACGCGCACTCAAACGCGTGGCGGCAATCCATCAGGGTCACCCGCTCGATTCGACGACCATGATCGGCGCGCAAGCATCGCAGGAACAGCTTGAAAAGATCCTGTCGTATATCGATCTCGGCAAGCAGGAAGGTGCTGAATTGCTGATCGGCGGCGAACGCAATGCGCTCGGCGGTGAGTTGAAGAACGGCTATTACGTGAAGCCCACAGTCTTCCGCGGTCACAACAAGATGCGCATCTTCCAGGAGGAAATCTTCGGGCCGGTGTTGTCGGTGACGACGTTCAAGAACGAAGCCGAAGCACTTGAGATCGCCAACGACACCCTCTATGGCCTCGGCGCAGGCGTGTGGACGCGCGACGGTACGCGGGCTTATCGATTCGGGCGCGACATCCAGGCTGGGCGCGTGTGGACCAATTGCTATCACGCCTATCCGGCGCACGCGGCGTTCGGCGGCTACAAGCAATCGGGCATTGGCCGGGAAAATCACAAGATGATGCTCGACCACTATCAGCAAACGAAAAACCTGCTGGTGAGTTATAGCCAGAAGCCGCTCGGGTTCTTCTGAACGGATAGAGCGTAAATTAGCACGATGGCGGGCCGCGTCGCGGCTCGCCGCGTTTATTGTTCAGTGGAAACGAAACCCTTATGAACGAGAACCCAGTTTCGCGCGTCGTGGCAACGCCTGCGGCCGTCGCGTTGATCGAAACCCTGAAAGCCGAGCACGGCAGCGTGCTGTTCCATCAGTCGGGCGGCTGTTGCGACGGCAGCGCGCCGATGTGTTTTCCCACCGCCGAATTCATGGTCGGCTCATCGGACGTCAAGCTGGGCGAGATCGCTGGCGTGCCGTTCTACATGAGCGAATCGCAATTCGAATACTGGCAGCACACCCAACTGATTATCGATTGCGTGCCCGGCAACGGCGGCATGTTTTCGCTGGAACGCCCCAGCGGCATGCGTTTTCTCACGCGCTCCCGTCTTTTCGAGGATACCGAAAACGACTGGCTCGCAGGTCATCCGGTGGAACACGCAGTGAGTTGACTGCCGTCGCAGTGGTACATTGTCCCTATCGACCACGCGACGGGCGGAGCGACTGACCGACTCCTCTCGCGCAGGCTGACGGAGGAGACAATGGTAATGAACCCGGTTTCGTTGAGCCGATCCGAAGCGGTTTTGCAGGCGCGCGCCGGCTGTATCGATGAAGTCGAGATCATCAGGCAATCGCATGAGCGGTCGCGCGGCTTCGGCCTCTCGGTCAGCATGCACCCCGACTACGGCGTGCTCGACAAGCCAGACCTGACCCTCAAGCGCGAGATGAACTGCGCGCTCTGCTCGCATGCACTGCCCGTCATGGAAACGCTCTACGGACAGATCGTCAATACCCACAGCATGGTCGCGCTGACGGACGCAGAAGGGCTTATCCTGCATTCGCTCGGCGACGACGATTTCCTCGCCCGCGCGGACCGCGTCGCGCTGCGTGCGGGCGCGTTGTGGAGCGAGGAGCGCCAGGGCACGAACGCAATCGGCACGGCGATCGCCGAGGGCAACGCCACGACCGTACTCGGCGACCAGCACTACCTGCGCGCCAACCAGTTCTTGGCCTGTTCCAGCGTGCCGATCCTCGATCCGTTCGGCGAACTGCTTGGCGTCCTCGACGTTACCGGCGATCGGCGCAGCCATCATCGACACACCATGGCGCTCGCCAAGATGTCCGCGCAGATGATCGAGAACCATTTGTTCACGGGCGCGTTCACGGAAGCAGTGCGTATCCATTTTCACGGACGACCCGAGTTCATCGGCACCTTGATGGAAGGCATCGCGGCGTTCAGGCCGGATGGGCGCTTCCTGTCGGCCAATCGCAGTGCGCAATTCCAGCTTGGCCTGCCGCTTACCGCGTTGCGGGCGCATACCCTGTCGTCCCTATTCAATCTCTCGTGCGGCGAACTGGCTGACCGACTGCGTACGGGTGCGGGCGGTGGCCGCGCCGTGCCCCTGTGCCTGCACAGCGGCGTCACTGTGTTTGCACACGTGGAGATGAGACGCTCGGCCGCCATCGCGATGACCGTCGATGCGGGCGATTCCAGCGTTTCAGGTAATGCCGGGACTCGCCGCCATGCGCCCGATCCTGACATCAAATTCTCCGGCTTGCGCTACCTGATGACGGGCGACCCGCAAGTGGCAGCGCTAGTCGAGCGCGTGCGCAAGGTGATCGGCAAGAACATTGCGCTATTGATCGGTGGAGAGACGGGCACGGGCAAGGACGTGCTGGCGAGCGCGGTGCATCGCGATTCGCCGCGCAGCAAGGGTCCGTTCGTGGCCGTCAATTGCGCGTCGATCCCGGAAACGCTGATCGAAGCCGAGTTGTTCGGCTACGAGGAGGGCGCATTTACGGGGGCGTCCAAGCGTGGCGCGCCCGGCAAGATACTGCAGGCGGATGGCGGCACGCTGTTTCTCGATGAAATTGGCGACATGCCGCTCTCGCTCCAAAGTCGCTTGCTACGGGTACTGCAAGAGCGCTCGGTGATTCCGCTTGGCAGCACGCGATCCGTGCCGGTCGACTTCGCGCTGATCTGCGCGACCAACCGCAACCTGCGCGAACGCGTGGCGCACGGCGAGTTTCGGGAAGATCTGTACTACCGGATCAACGGCTTGCTGGTGACATTGCCGCCGCTGAGACAGCGGACGGACCTTGCTATGACCGTCGAGAAAATTCTGCGGGCCGAGTACGCCGGGCAGAGGCGCGTGGCGGTGTCGCGGGAGGCGCTGGCGGCGTTTGAGCGGCATCCGTGGCCAGGAAACCTTCGGCAGTTGGCGAACGTGCTGAGGACGGCGTGCGCGATGCTGGACGACGGCGAAACCGTCATCGACCTGAGTCACCTGCCGCAAGATTTCTTCGACGAACAATGCGCAGTTGACGGCGAGCCGCTAGCCGCAAGACAAAGCGCACGTCTAGACGACCTGGCGCTATCCGCTGTTTCCGCAGCACTGTCGAAGCATAACGGCAACGTCTCGGCGGCGGCGCGCATGCTGGGCGTTTCGCGCAACACGCTGTACCGGAAGATGGCGCTGCTCGGAACAGGCGCCCGGGTTGCCAATACCGAGCCGATCGGCTGAGACAAAAGTCTCATCGAAATCGATGCTGCGCTGCAGTGTGATCTCCCGGACCACACATGCTAAAAAACGTCCTAAGCGTTTTGCAATTGAGCCGAATCCGTTTCGGAGGCTTTTCATGCCGTATGTTCCGCAAGTGAGACACATCGACCGCGTGCGCAGCGTCATCGAAGGCCGCATGATCGGCTGCGCCGATGCATCCCGGCTGGCGTCGTCGTATCGGCGCTCACTTGAGCAATACCATCTCGATCCGGGCGCGACCGTGGGGCCGCGCATTTTGACGGTGCCCGAACTACGCGATGCCCAGCAGCGGGAAGAGACCGTCCTGCGTGCATCGGGGCAGTGTCTTTCGCGACTCCACGAGACGGTTCGCGAAGCCGATTACTGCGTGATGCTGACGGACGCGCAGGGCGTCACCATTGACTATCGGGTTGATCGTGACCGGCGTCACGATTTCAAGCGTGCGGGTTTGTATGCCGGCTCGTGCTGGTCGGAGCGCGAAGAGGGTACATGCGGCGTCGCGGCGGTGCTGCTCGATTCCGAACCGATCACGGTGCACAAGACGGACCATTTCCGGGCGGCCTTCACGACGCTTACGTGCAGCGCGTCACCCATCTTTGGGCTGGAAGGCGAATTGATCGGTGTGCTGGACGCTTCGGCGATTCGTTCACCTGACGAACGAGAAAGCCAGCGGCTGGTGAATCACATCGTGCGGCAAAGCGCGTTGCTGATTGAAGACAGTTACTTCCTGAACGCGACCACGCATTACTGGGTGTTGCTCGCGCATCGCAACCGGCACTACGTGGAGGCGCAGCCGGAAATCCTGGTTGCGTTCGACGTACGCGGCAACGCGATCGCCGCGAACCGTCGCGCGAAGGAATGCGTGCCTGGGCTGGATCGTCTGCCGCGCCCTGTCGGCGAACTCTTTGATATCCGCGCCGATCGTCTGCTCGATGTACGGCCAGGGCGCGACCTTATGTCCTTGAAATTGCTGGGCACGGGTTCGCCGCTTTACGCGCGTGTCCGGCCGCCGGTTGTCCGTGTGTCGCGCCGGTTGCCCGAGCAGAAAAAGCCGGATGCGCCGCAATCCCAGCCTGCGCTGTCAGACACCGATGCGCTTGAGCGCAGCCGCATTATCGCCGCAATGACCGACGCGAAATGGCATCCGGTCCAAGCTGCCAAAGCGCTGGGCGTCTCACGTGCGACGCTTTACCGGCGCATAGCGAAATTCGACATTGTGCCGCCGCATCGACAATAACGGCCTTCAGTTTTTACTTCAGCGGGCGAAGAACCGCGTTTTTATCTCGACGTTTTACCCATCCTTTCACATGGAGGAGCGACCATGCCTGACCACACCCCGAACCAGACGATTTCGACCGTACTGGAAAATCTCGAAGCTGCATTGAAGCGAGGAGACACCGCCGCGGCCGTCGCGTTGTTTCAACCGGACTGCTACTGGCGCGACCTGGTTGCGTTCACCTGGAACATCAAGACCATGGAAGGCCGCGACCAGATAGCCGCGATGCTTGACGCCCAGTTGCCCGCGATCAAGCCGTTGAAGCTGCGGCTCGACGACAGGGAGCAGCCAACCGAAGCCGATGGCCTGGCGCAGGCCTGGATCACCCTCGAAACCGACGTTGCACTCGGCAACGGTTTCATCCGCGTAAAGGACGGCCTGATCTGGACTCTCCTCACCACGATGGCTGAACTCAAAGGTTACGAAGAGCCGAAAGGCGGCAAGCGTCCGATGGGCGCCGAGCATGGCGCGCGCACCGATCGTACGAGCTGGAAGGAGCGTATTGAAGCGGAAGGCGAGACGCTGGGCCGCACGCAGCAGCCGTATTGCCTGGTCGTGGGTGGCGGGCAGGGCGGCATTGCGCTGGGCGCGCGGCTGCGCCAACTTGGCGTGCCTTCGATCATCGTCGATAAAAATGCGCGGCCCGGCGATGCCTGGCGTAATCGATACAAGTCGCTGTGCCTGCACGATCCGGTCTGGTACGACCACATGCCCTACCTGCCGTTTCCCGATAACTGGCCTGTGTTCTCGCCGAAGGACAAGATCGGCGACTGGCTGGAGATGTACACGAAGGTGATGGAGCTGAATTACTGGGGGTCGACGACATGTACCTCAGCGCGATACGACGATGCGGCTGGCGAATGGATCGTGGAAGTCGATCGCGAAGGTGAAAAGATCACGTTGCGGCCGAAGCAACTCGTGCTTGCGACTGGCATGTCTGGCAAGCCGAATATGCCTGAGTTCAAGGGTATGGATGTGTTCAAGGGCGAGCAGCATCATTCGTCGAAACACCCTGGGCCGGATGCGTACAAGGGCAAGAAGGTGGTCGTGATTGGCGCGAATAATTCGGCGCACGATATCTGCGCGGCGCTTTGGGAAGCCGGCGTCGACGTGACCATGGTGCAGCGATCGTCCACGCATATTGTGAAGTCGGCGTCGCTGATGGACTTGGCGCTTGGCGACCTGTATTCGGAGCGCGCGGTGGCGTCGGGCATGACGACATGGAAGGCCGACATGACGTTTGCGTCCGTCCCGTACAAGATCCTGCACGAGTTCCAGATACCCGTTTACAAGGCGATCAAGGAACGCGATGCGGAGTTCTACGACCGGTTGGAAAAAAGGGGCTTCATGCTTGATTTCGGTGATGACGAGTCCGGTCTCTTCATGAAATATCTGCGCAGGGGGTCGGGTTATTACATCGATGTGGGTGCATCGGATCTTGTGGCCGATGGCAAGATCAAGCTGAAAAGCGGCGTCGATGTGGTGGAACTCAAGGAGCATTCGGTCGTGCTGAGTGACGGGAGTGAACTTGAAGCGGATCTTGTCGTTTATGCGACGGGTTATGGATCGATGAACGGTTGGGCTGCGGACCTGATTTCGCGCGAGGTGGCGGACAAGGTTGGGAAGGTGTGGGGACTGGGTTCGAACACGACCAAGGACCCGGGGCCGTGGGAAGGGGAGCAGCGCAACATGTGGAAGCCTACGCAGCAGCCTGCGCTTTGGTTTCATGGCGGCAACCTGCATCAGTCGCGTCACTATTCGCAGTATTTATCGCTGCAGTTGAAGGCGCGGATGGAAGGGCTCGAGACGCCGGTGTATGGGCTGCAAGAGGTATATCACTCGGATTGATAATGGCGCGGGGCTGCCGGGGGAGGGTGGGGCGGTACTGCTTGCGGCGAGTGTGGGGAGAGCATTGAGTCCATCTGCTAGCGTGGTCGTTCTGCTTAAGTCGGATTTTCTTGCTTATTTCTGTTAGCCCCTGTTCGGGGCGGAACTTC
>NZ_JBAUSA010000157.1:0-2984 GCF_049581465.1 Caballeronia sp.
GCCCAGAACTCTGCGTAGGCGGGCGAACGAATGAGGGCGTCTTCGCAGAACATCCGGTGATGCTGTCCGACGATCTCGCTCTCCGTGTAGCCAACGGCGGAAAGGAAATTCTCGTTGGCTGCGAGCACAATACCGTCGAGCGAGAATTCGATGACGGCCTGCGATTTGTCGATCGCCGCGAGGCGGCCTTGCTGTTCGGCCTGTTGAAGACGCGCGGCTGTCACGTCGTTGGCGACCTTCACCACTTTGACGGGGTGCCCTTGCGCGTCGAGCACCAGCGTATAGGACGCGACGACCCACACCGACTGGCCGTTCTTCGCGATACGCTTGTATTCGCCCTGGTCGAATTCGCCGCGTCCGAGTTTCTCCCAAAACTGCCGATACGCGATGCTGGCGGCATATTGCGGCTCGCAAAGCACCCGGTGGTGCTGGCCAGTCAGTTCGGCTAGCGAATAACCGAACGTCCGCAGGAAGTTGTCGTTTGCATGCAGGATCGTGCCGTCCAGCGAAAACTCGATCAGCGCCTGAACACGGTTCAACGCGGCGTGGAACGCACGGAGGTTGCGCCTCTCTTCGTCATCCTCGATGGGTTTGATCCGGCTGACGGAAGCGGGTTCGGGACGTGACGGGCCTGGATGGCCACCGAGTTGGTCGCCTGGTTGATCAAGTTGCTCGCCGACTGTTTCTATCGAGGAAACGTTCATGTCTCTCACTCAGGTTGGGCTATATGGAACAACGACTGCTTGGCCGAGCAGGCGCGCCGGTCGCACGTAGGCGCAACCAACGAAACCTTGAGCGGCGGGAGCAGACGAATCATCCTTTACGTCATGCGCGAAACGTATTCGCGCATTGTGTTGTTTTTGTTAAGCGATGGGCTCGACGGTTCTTCGGTCCAGCGTGCCTATCAGACTGTGGCCGCACCAGCCGGTTTGAATATTCGCGCGCCGATCCTTGGATATCGGATGCGTTTGCTCGAAGCTTTAACTGGAACCGAAAATATTTCTAATCGCGTTGGTAGCGCTTCATCAGCGGCGTCGACGTAATGCCGTGCACGATCACCGATGCGGCGATCACGCCCAGCACGAGCGGCACGAGAGGAGCGGCTGCGCTTCGCGGCGCGTGTTCGAGCGCGTACATCAAATAATAAAACGAACCCACGCCCCGAATTCCGAACCAGCTGATGAGCCAGCGCTGCGAATGGGTCGTCGATGAACCCAGCAGCGACGCCTGCACCGACACCGGTCGCGCGATCAGAAAAAGCAGCACGACCAATGCGCCGCCGCGCCACGTAAAAAGCGTGCCCCAGGCATTCGCGAGTGCGCTGCCGATCATCAGCATCACGGCAACTTCCGCGATTCGCTCCAGCTCGATCGTGAAGCCCAGCACGCGCGCTGCGACAAATGCGTGCGCACGCTCAGGGTCCGAGGCGGTGGCGGCCACATCCTGCGCGTCGACCGTTCCTACGGCCTCTTCCACCGACTTGTCGCCGCTCGCTTTGTGCTCTACGCGACGCATTGCAAGACCCGCCGCGAACACCGCGAGAAACGCATACGTGTGGAACAGTTCCGCGATGCCGTACGAGAGGGCGATCAGTCCGAGCGCGTAAAATCCCTCAGGCCCGAGCGCGAGGTTGTAGCCCGTGCGCAGCCACGCGATCATCCGCACGGCCAGATCGCCGAGCACCCAGCCGATGGCCAACGCGCCGATAACGCCCCAAAGCGCATTGCCGAGGAAATACCAGCTCAGCGCCTGATCCGGGGATGCCTCGTAATTGCACACCGCGATGCCGAGCAGTGCGAACGGTAGTGCGATGCCATCGTTGAAGCCGCCTTCGCCGGTCAGGGAAAAGCGCAGCAAGTCGATGTCTCCGGGGCCTTGCACCTGAACATCGTGGGCGAGGACCGGATCGGTCGGCGCGAGCATCGCGGCTATCAGCAGCGCCGGGCCCCAGTTCATGTGCAGTACGAAAGCGCACGCGAGCGTCATGATTGCGACGGTCCCGATCATCGCGACGATGCCAAGCCGCAACGGCAACAGCCAGATCCGGTCGGTCGGCGGGGCGCGCATGCGCAGGCCGATCGCGAACAGCGAAACCAGCATGGCGACTTCGGTGATGCGGCGCAGCAGGGCGCTGCCGCCGATCAGGTCGAGGTTCAGGAGGCCCATGCCGAATGGCCCGATGCCAAAGCCGATCGCCAGATAAATCATGGCGCTGCTGATCGGCAGGCGCTTGAAGGTCGAGTTGGCAAGTCCCATGAAAATGAGGACACCACCAACGACGAGGAACCATATCGTTTCGGTCATCTGGGCCTGATTCCGAGTAGGCGGGGCGTAGTGCCGGGGGCGGGCTTGGGAGAAGACGCAGGAAGGTTCAAGGACGTAGCAAGGTTTATACCGGACGAGGCCTACCGTGCCGGACCCCTATAATTCTTTCATTCTTGTTGAGCGGGACTGACAATCCGCGCGAGTCTCCTGACACCCTCTCTTTTGAAGTCATCGTGAAACGCAAGATGCCCGCGCTGAATGCGCTAAAAGCCTTTGAAGCCGCCGGTACGACCGGCAGTTTTACCCGTGCCGCCGCGTGGCTGAACGTCACGCAAAGTGCCGTCAGCCGGCAGGTCCGGCAGTTGGAAGAGCAACTCGGCGAGACGCTTTTTTCGCGCCGTCACCAACATCTCGAATTGACGCACGAAGGCCGCGTGCTGCTGCGCGCGTTGCAACAATCCTTCGACAAGATCGAGTTGACGGTTCGTGCGATCCAGCAAAAAAGCGACGCAAACCGCCTGCGTATCAACGTCCCGCCAACGTTCGCCGCGCGCTGGCTGGTGCCGCGCCTCAAGCGCCTGCGCGAAGCGCTGCCGCAACTGGAACTGACCATTACCACGCGTCTTGACGACGGTATCGCAGATTCGAACCGGCTGGATTGCGCGATCCGTTTCGGCGATGGGGAATGGACCGGGCTTGACAGCACGTTGCTGATGCAG
>NZ_JBAUSA010000158.1:0-2674 GCF_049581465.1 Caballeronia sp.
ACTATGAGAAGTTCACTCCCAACGCAGCATCGAGGGCAGCATGAGCATGCAACGATTCGCAGGCAAGGTCATGGTCGTCACCGGCGCTGCACAGGGCATTGGCCGCGGCGTAGCGCTTCGTGCGGCCGCTGAAGGTGGCAAAGTGCTGTTCGTCGACCGCGCCGACTTCGTCTCCGAAGTTGCCGCCGAAGCGAGCGGCGCGGACACGGCAGGGTTCATCGCCGACCTCGAGACCTACGAAGGCGCGGCATCGGCGATGGCCTTTGCAGTGAGCAAGTTTGGCGCCATCGACATCTTGGTCAACGGTGTCGGTGGCGCGATTCGGATGCGTCCGTTCGCCGAGTTCGAGCCAGCACAGATTGATGCGGAAATTCGCCGCTCTCTGATGCCTACGCTGTACGCCTGCCATGCTGTGTTGCCGCACCTGCTCAAGCGTGGCGGTGGAACCATTGTTAACGTCTCCTCGAATGCCACGCGGGGTATCCGCCGCGTACCGTATTCGGCGGCCAAGGGCGGCGTCAACGCGATGACGCAGTCACTAGCGATGGAGTACGCAGAGCACAACATCCGTGTGGTCGCCACCGCGCCGGGTGGAACCGACGCGCCTCCGCGACGCGTCCCTCGCAATACTGCCGGCGACAGCGAGCAGGAAAAAGCTTGGATGGACGATGCGGTGAAGCAGGTCACGGAATCGACCTTTCTCAAGCGTTACGGCAGCATCGACGAACAGGTCGCTCCGATTCTGTTCCTCGCTTCGGACGAGGCAAGCTATATCACCGGCACTGTGTTGCCAGTTGCCGGCGGTGACACCGGCTGACCCCTGACCTCGCGTGTAGATAATCGCCATCGAACTTTTGTAGGAGGCACGTTCCATGAACGAACGTAAAGCAATTGTCCCTGTGGGAATGGAAGGGGTGTACGAAAAGATTCGCTATGCACCGGCGGTGAGGGCCGGCAACCCTACCTCTGACATTTCCGCGCTGATTGACAAGAACCGGTCTGTCGATTCCAGTGGGTCGTATTTGCTTTATGTTTTATGACCACATTTTTTGACGGCTTCGATACGCAGGCAATCGGCTATACGGGACCCGCCATCATCGCTGCGTTCGGTCTCCGGCCAAGTGAGCTCGCCCCCATTTTAATTGCAGGCACGCTTGGGATGACCGTTGGAGCGATGACACTTGGCTTACTGGGTGACCGTGCCGGCAGGCGCCCGGCACTTCTGGGCGGCGTTGCGATGTTCAGTGTTGCGTCCTTGCTCACTGCCTTCGCGAAAAGCACGGACATCATCCTGGTTTTGCGGTTTGTTGCAGGTTTGGGTATGGGCGGATGCACGCCGGTACTTCTCGCACTTGCGTCAGAATACTGGCCGGCGCGGCACCGTGGTGCAGTCATGACTGGAGTTCTCTTGGGGCTTCCCGCAGGCGCTATGGTCGGTGCATTCCTCGCTTCCCAAATGATGCCGGCCCTGGGATGGCAGAGCGTCGTCGTGCCCAATCTTCAGGGCACACCGTCAGGTCGATCACACTCCCGCGGGCCTTGTAGCGGCTGGACGAATTACAAAATTCCATTCATTGTTGGTTCCTTGGGGTGAGGGTAGTCTAATCGTGTTTTGGGAAAATGCAGGACGAAAAAAGGCGCCTCGCCGAGATCGGTTAAGGCACACTTTCGATGGACCGTGAAGTTTTGTCGTTCTACTGCTGGCTTGACTGCGGAAGTCAAACTGCGTTGACGTGAAGCTTTTGGCCGTGACCAGCGAGATCGTTGTAGACGAGCTGCTCTTGAGTTTTCTGCGCTGCCGTGTTGCAGGCTTTGAGGTCGGCGAATGTTGCGGTGGTGTAGTTAGCGGCCGCCTCGTCGGTGGGACCGCCCGTGCCAATGATATGGACAACTGAGAGAATCAGGAAAAACTATTCACATGGATCTTTCTCCGTTACGCGAGCCCGAGGAACACGACCATCAAGCGGTTGACGGCGAGCAGCGTGTCGCTGTCCAATTCTCCTATTACGCTCCCGACCTTCTCGATCCGCACTGTGAAGATCTTGTCGACAGCGATCTGCGAGTGTTTGTTTAGCCCATTTTCGGATGTCGGGTAAATGTCGACGCGGATCAAGGGAGCCGCGGTGATCGTGCTCGTTATTTGGAGGAATGAGACTGTTGGGTGGTTGGAGAACAAGTCGGACTGCATCACG
The DNA here is from genome assembly GCF_049581465.1 of Caballeronia sp. Lineage (GTDB taxonomy): Bacteria > Pseudomonadota > Gammaproteobacteria > Burkholderiales > Burkholderiaceae > Caballeronia. The sequence continues at coordinate 2,193 of NZ_JBAUSA010000158.1, forward strand.
AGTCCCGGTCGAGCTTTGCCAAAGTCGCCTTGAAGCGCAACGGTGATGATGCTGCCGCGCTTCATTCCCATTCGTCCTCAATTAGCTTTTCCATAAAATCCATGTCTTCCTTTTCCACTGCCGCGTTCTGGCGAATGACTTCCGACTGACGTGCGCATTCCTCCGCAAATCCGGGACGACGGGTATCCGGTACCCAAATCTGGATTGGCCGCAAACCAGCGGCCCGTAGGTTGTCTCGACGAGTGCGGACCCGCTCTGATACGGTGGCTGCCATGATCTTCTCCGGTTGATAAGCGCTATTATAACCGTTACATGTAACGCGTCAAGCGCCCCTCGACACCTGGCCTCGACAAAGATTTCGGTCAAATAAAGCGCCGCGAGCTCGTCTGCGATAAGGATGGGACGATTTTTCGATAGAAGCGTTTTGAGAAACGTCAACGGACCAGGGTTCCGACAAAAGATCGCTCGAGGTCCGTGACACT
>NZ_JBAUSA010000159.1:0-5998 GCF_049581465.1 Caballeronia sp.
ACACTTGCCGGCGTCACGATTTCACAAACCGGGGGTCCAGGCTCTGCCACCTCAGTGAGCATCCGTGGGTCGTCAGGCAGTCAGGTCGCCGTCTTCATTGACGGTATCCGGATAGGTTCTGCGACCACAGGCCAAGCCGAGTGGGCAGATCTCAATACCGCCTCGTTCGACCGCGTCGAAGTCATCTCAGGCCCGGCTGCCGCCTCGTTCGGTGCGGATGCAATAGGTGGCGTGGTACAACTCTTCACGCGCCATGCATCAAACCTGCCCAACCAGACCACGATTTCCACAGGCGGCGGTTCGAACAAGACGTTCGATACGCAAATCCGCACGTCAGGCAGTATCCCGTCTACAGGTCCGCTCGCTGCATTATCCGGACTAACTTATTCGCTCGGGCTGCACGACTACAACACCGCCGGGATCGATGCGACCCAGCCGTGGACGTACGGGCATGAGAATGGCCGAAACCCCTACCACGCTCAAGACGTGGATGCGCGTTTGGGGTACGCCCATGACAACTGGTCGATCTCCACCTTTGCGCTTTACCACAAGTCTGACCTGTCCTACGACAACGCAGGCGGCGCCGACCGGCAGCTTGATCATCAGTTGACGACGGGTGTTGCGTTCCATCTGGATGTCACACCGTTCACCCAGTTTGACCAGTCTGTCGGTTACGCTACGGACCGCCAGTTCCTCTATGCGACCGACCCAACCATCCCGACCGATGAGATCGACTCGACGCGCTTCAGCACGTCGACCTCGCTGACCCATCAGGAACGCGGATTCACGATCTTCAGCCTGCCCTTGTCCGGCGAGTCGAAGCTCGCGTATGACTTCGGCCGCGAGCAAGCTTTCCTCCCGGTCGATATCCCCTCGGGCATACCGGCACGCAACGACTCGGCGTTCTCGGTCCATCAATCGGTCACGCTCGGCGCGCTTACGATGTTCCTCGCGGGCCGCCACGAGATCATCGAGGGCCAGTCGATCAATACCGGCAATGTCGCGCTGGCTTATGCGATCACGCCGATATATACCGCACGCGTCTCGTATGGCAATGCATTCCGGCTGCCGACTTTTGACGATCTGTACTACCCAGGTTACGCGAACCCGAACCTGCTCCCTGAGCGCAGCGATACGGTCGAGGCAGCACTTGATGCCGCTACGTCGTTCGGCACCTTTACGGCTGCGGTGTATGACACCCGCGTCCACAACCTGATCACGTACGATTCGGTGACCTATCTTCCTGTGAACGTAGGCCGGGCGCACATCCAGGGCATCGATCTTTCGTACAAGGGCACGCTTGGCAACTCGACGCCTGTCAGTCTCGCGATCGGCATCCTGAATCCGCAGGACGTCACCGACCAGACCTGGCTCAATCGCCGTCCGCGCCAGACGGTGAGCCTGAGCGTCGATCACACGTGGGACGAGTTCCACCTGCACGCGCTCAGCACGGGCGTCTCCGTGCTGTACGGGGGATCGACCTTCGACGACCAGTTCAACTCGACGTATCTGCCGTCGTATACAACGGTCGGGCTGCGTGCCGCGTACAAGATCAATTCGCATCTCATCGCGTCGGCAAACCTGTCGAATCTCTTTAACAGGCAGTACTCCACCGCGTACGGTTACAACACGTTGGGCCGCACGGCATTCGGCAAGCTCGCTTACACGTTCTAAGCAATTGTTTCATCGCCCTCGGAGTATCGATGATGTCGTCATTGCGAGTATCCGAAATCGACTGGTCGCCGGTGGCTCACGGCAAGGACGCATCCAGGATTCTTCGAGCGGTCAGTCTTGCGGCGAGTCCCGGCGAGTTCGTCGGGCTCGTCGGACCGAACGGGAGCGGCAAGACGACACTTCTGCGCTGCGCCTTTCGCTTTAACACGCCGCTCGCGGGGACGATACAACTCGACGGCGAAGACATCCAGGTCCGCCTCTCTATTTGCCGGAAAACGCCGGCAAAACGATGCTGCCCAGTTCGTCGAGTATTTCGGCGTACGGACGCGGTGTGACTTTGGGATTCAGCGCAACATGATTAACCCCGGCGTCTCTCGCCTGTTCAAGAAAATCTCGCAGCGCACGACTACCGATTAAAAATCCGCCTTTGATCCGCTTGAACGGTTGATGCGGCTTGGGATGAAGATAAAGAAATCCGCCAAAAGCGAGTGGTTTGAATGCGCTGCCGCCCGCCGTGTGCCGCACTAATTCTCGCCACTCTTTTCCAAAACTCTCCAGTTGCTCAGGCTCGGGAACGAATCCAAGGTAGCCGTCCATGTTTTCGGCGATCCATCCCAGGGTCTGCTGCGCGCGGCCCACCGCAATGGCTGGCGTACGGCCATACGGCGGCTTCGGAAGCATATCCAGTAATCCCGCGGACTGGCCGAAGCGAGGAGAAGTGAAACGCGGGACTGTGCTTTCGCTGACGTTCCGGTAGACGCTGAACGCATCTCTAAACCGCTCGCCACGCGTTTCGAAGTCAATCCCGAAGAGCGGATATTCAGAGGGGCGGTCGCCAGAGGACATGCCGACGACCAACCGTCCTTCCGTCAGATGATCAAGCGAATTAACCTGCTTCGCCAACAGCAACGGTTCGCGCATCGGCAGCACAACGCCCGCTGTGCCGAGCGTGATAGTGTGTGTGGCGGCGGCCAGATGAGCAATGTAGATAAGCGGATCGAAGATCTGGCCAACGTCGCCATAGGCAGGATCAAGAAATGGAATGTCTCGCGCCCACAATGCGGCAACGCCAAGATCCTCTGCACGCTGCGCCATCGCAATGTGGTCGCGCATGGTGGGTTGCGGAGAATCCGGATGCGTTTCGAGCGGCAGGATGAGACCTACCGTCAGTGCGTCTCGCCGAAACACGCGTTGGTATCCGGGATGTGATTCGATGCGAACGGCATTCGTGGGCGAGCGTTCGCGCAGGGGGGCTGACATATCCATGGCATCTCCTTAGGGCTGTACGAAGAGTACGTACTTTTCTGCCGGAGAAAAACGCAGGTCCGCTAACAACACTTGATACACCGGGTCACGAGTCCGATAGGCTCGCTAGTTGTCGGGGCCCGCCCGCTAAGCTTGCCGGGTGCAATCTATCTGCAGATGATTTGCGCGACAAACGGAGAAATAGAGCGGTTTCCATCGAATGGCTTTATCGCCCTTGACCGAGCGCGGGTACGCGGCCTATGTCGACTTCATGCAGAAATGGGGCGTGACCAAGCAGAAGATCCCGGCGAGCGGCGAACTCATCACGAATGACTTGATCAACGAGATCAACGACTTCAATCAGGCTGAGATCATTGCCATGGCGAAGGCCTACAAGGAGAAGTGAATCGCGTCTGCCGCGCCTCGAAACGCACGCCTCAGCTCAATGGTCTCGCGAAGCTGAGTTCGTGTCCGTCAGGATCCCTAACGTGGAAGTAGCGCTCGTTCCAGGGTGCGTCGCGCGGCGTGAAGTCCGGTGTGCTGCCGGCCGCGAGCGCCGTGCGATACATCGCATCGACGTCCGAAACATAGATGATCACCCGGCCCCACCAGCCGATCGGACCCTGCGTTTCCGTCGTCAGGTTGAGAAACGACCGCCCCAGCGCAAATGAAGTGAACGCTTCATTTTCGCCGCCGTGCAGTAGCGAAAGGCCGAGCGCCCGGTAAAAGCGCACAGCGCGCTGCATGTCGCGAGTCGAAAGCGTGATGGCGCTCAAGCCTTCGACTGTCGGCTCGTTTGGTGGGTCGGCGTTCGGCTCGGTTCCGGCGGAGGGAGGGTTCATCGGTGGGTGCGCTCCGTGGCGAGGCCGCTGTCATTTGAGATGATGATGCGAGACGAGCTGCAACACGGAAAGATCCGGATGCGTTCCGTCGATAATGCTTCGCCCGATGTGCCGCGCGTCCTGTACGGCGTCGTCGGCGGTCTTGAACGCGTCGTCGCCGTCCGCGTGGAAGTGCACGGCTTCGCCCGGCACAGCGGCATTCGCGCCGTGACGGCAGACGTGGCCGATATAGACGTACCGCTCGCTCGCACGCGGCGGCGCGTGCTCCGGGATCGGCTTCAACTGGGGCAGGACATGGATGTCGAAGCCCTCGTATTCAAACATGTGCCATGCACCGGGTTCGTCGGGCATAGGGGTCTCCCTTATGTTGATTGTCGGATAAATCAACGTTACTCCTCGCGCGGCTTCGAATCCATCGGATGTCGTCGAGGCGATACAAGCGCGCAGGGGATTGGGCGGGAGGTATTCGACTGAGGATTGAGCTTGACGGGAGGCGCGCCTTCTTAAGTTCGAAGCAGAATTCGCTTTCTTGAACGCGCGACCTAAAATATAGGGTGGGTCGCAACGTGACAAGGGGGTGACCATGTCTCAGCCAATGATCGGCCTCTTTGTAGTCGTAGCGATCCTAGTGGTTTCCGCTGGGGTACAAGGCCGCCGCTATCGTCAAGAGCACCCCGAGGACAACGTGGGATTGGTGCGCATGCGCGAGTGGCTTGACGCGCACCACATGCATTGGCCGCATCACATGCACTGGCCGGGCCACCGGCATTGACCTGCCCGCGCACAATATCCTTGCGCTCGTTTGACGGGGCAGTGTGAGGCGCCCTTCAGCGGTGAAGACTCGTCTCAGTCAGGCATACCCGCGCCACGTGTTTCGGGCAAAAACCACGGCAGCACGATGCCGATCAGGTATACCGATCCGAGCGCCAACGCGGCGTGTGACACGCCGCCAAACGACTTGATCATGCTGCCTGCCACAATCGGAAAGACCCACGCTATCATCCGCGCGGCGTTGAACACGAAGCTGATCGCAGTCGAACGAACGCTGCTGGTGAAGAGCTCGCATGGGTAGATCGCCATCCACACGTAAGCACACCCAAGCGTAAAGAAGCCGTTGATCGGCGCCACCACCATCATCATTTCGACGCTCGTCGTCAGCTTATAGGTGATGATCGTGGTGATCAGCGCGCCGACGAATGTCAGCGACAGGAACGCCCGTCGGCCGATCGCATCCACCACGAACCCCGCGATGAGGTAGGCCACGATTGCGCCGATGGTGTAGACGATCGATATTTTCGAGCCCCATGCTAGAGCGTCGGGGATGCCTTCCGCCTTGGCAATCGACACGGTGTAGGTCGGCAACCAACTGGAAATGGCCCACCAGCCGACGGTCGTAACGATCGACAGGACAAGCAGGATCAACGTGCGGCGCAGCGCTTCGCGCTCGCTGAACAGCTGCGTGAGCGTGAAGGGGCGCTTCCCGGATAGAAGCGCTTCACCCTCGGCCGGCTGGACGTTGGTTGCGCTCCAGCGCTTTTCGCGTACCGCGCGCTGCCATTTCTCCGACTCGTTCACCCCGCGCCGGATATACAGCACGAAGAACGCGGGGAGTGCGCCGAGCGCAAACATGAGCCGCCAGGTTTCAGTGCCGAGCGGATGCGTCGACGAAAGCGCATACCACAAGACCGCTGCGATGAGGGTGCCCCAGCCGAAGCCCGATTGCAGGAATCCGGCCCCTTTCGCGCGAGCCTGCTCCGGCCAGGTCTCCGACAGCAGCGCGATGCCCGTGCTCCATTCGCTGCCCATCGCAAGGCCTGTCACAAAGCGCAGTCCGCACAACACCCAGAAGGTCGGCGAGAACGCGGTCAAACCGGAAAATATCGCATAGAGGAACACCGACCACAGCATCATGCGCTTGCGCCCGACGTAGTCCGCGAGAATCCCGCCGACGAGACCGCCGACGCCCCAGCCGAGCAACGTGATGCCGATCACGAGACCTGCGTAGATCGTGGACGACGCCGCCTGCTCCCGCGACAACACCGAATGAAGCATCGGCCCGAGAACCATGACGAGTGCGATTGCCTCGTAACCGTCGAAGATCCAGCCAAGAAAGCTAGCCCTTAGCACGCGCCAGTGCGTGGCCGTAAGGCCGTCATACCAGCGGGTTCGCGCGCCGACAGCCAATTGTCCGTGTTCCATTCATGTCCCCTTCATACTTCTATTGGAGTGTCCAAGGA
>NZ_JBAUSA010000160.1:0-2772 GCF_049581465.1 Caballeronia sp.
GCTTCGAGTCGATCGATCGGGTGCTGGAAGTCGACCAGACGCCGATCGGCAAGACGCCGCGCTCGTGCCCGGCTACTTATATCGGCATGTGGGACACGATCCGCAAGCTTTTCGCCGATACCCTCGAAGCGCGCGCGCGCGGCTACAAGCCGTCGCGCTTCTCGTTCAATACCGGCGACGGCCGCTGCCCGGCGTGCGAAGGGCAGGGCGTGCGCACCATCGCCATGAGCTTCCTGCCCGACGTCAAAGTGCCCTGCGACGTGTGTCACGGCCAGCGCTTCAATCCCGAAACGCTCGCGGTAACGTGGCGCGGCAAGAACATCGGCGAAGTGCTGACAATGGAAATCGACGAGGCCGTCGAATTCTTTTCCGCGATGACAAGCATCTCGCATCCTCTGCAATTGATGAAGGACGTGGGGCTGGGTTACCTGACGCTTGGGCAGCCATCGCCGACGCTGTCAGGGGGTGAAGCACAGCGCATCAAGCTGGTGACGGAGCTTTCCAAGGTGCGCGATGACATCGGCCGACGTGGACAGAAAGCGCCGCATACGCTGTATGTCCTCGACGAACCGACCGTCGGCCTGCACATGGCGGATGTGGCCAAGCTGATTCGCGTGCTGCATCGGCTGGTGGATGGGGGTCATTCCGTGGTGGTGATCGAGCACGATCTCGATGTGATCGCGGAGGCGGACTGGGTCATCGATCTCGGGCCGGAAGGGGGTACGGAAGGCGGATCGATCGTCGCCGCGACGGACCCGGAAACCCTGTCGAAAAATCCGCGCAGTCATACGGGCGCGGCGCTCAGGCCCGTGCTTGAGAGAGGGATGGTGGCGCCGGAAACGGTTTAGGCAAGCCGAGCAAGATTGCGAGCCGGTCCTGAAAAGGACCGGCTCGCATTCGTTTACGGGCTTGCAAGTCAGCACACGATCGATTCGACAACGCCGGCGCGTGCAAATGCTTGTCAGCTAGACTGGTTCCAGGTTCCCCATTCCGGCCAGAGTCGCCTCAACCGCCTCCTCGAGAGGCGTATGCGGCTCTCGCCCCAGTACCGCCACCAGCCGCGCATTGTCCATGCGCACCGGCGTTTTCCACAGGTACCGCATCTCGCCCATTTCGCGGAACGTCGTCACGAACGGTGAGGCCAGGGTGAGCAGCCACCAGGGAAATGCCGCGACGCGCGGCGCGGTCCCCGTTCGGCGTACGACCACGCGACGGATTGCATCGCTCATCTGCGTACCGTCCGCGTCCCAGTGGCCCGCCATATGGAAGTTGGCGAAGGCATCCAGCGTGTCACGCCGTGCGAGTAGTTCGACCGTCGCGCGTCCAACGTCCGGCAGATACGACCATTGATGCCCGATGCCACCGCGCCCCGGATAGCTGATGGTCTTCACCGCCCGACCTTGCTTGACGAGGCCTTGCGAGAACCAGTTGCTGCCCGCGTTCGGCCCGAAGAAGTCTCCTGCCCGCACGATCAACACGCGGGCGCCTTCGCGGCTGGCCTTCTTCAACCGCTGCTCCATCTCGACGCGGATGGCACCCTTGCGTGTCGTCGGGCGCTGTGGTGTGTCTTCCGTTAGCACCGGGAAAGCATCGGGGCCGTAGTTGTAGACCGTGCCGGGCAACACGATGGTTGCACCCTGCGTCGTCGCTGCTGCGATGCTGTTGTCGAGCATCGGCAGCACCAGTTCCGACCATCCGCGGTATCCCGGCGGGTTGACCGCGTGGACGATCACCGAGCAGCCTGCCGCGGCGGTAATCACGTCTTCCCGTTTAAGCGCGTCGCCCCGGATCCACTCAATGCCGTCATTGCGTTCGATGGCTTGCGTAGTGCCACGCTTTAACGCCCGGACGTCCCACCCCGCGTCGCGCAACTGGCGCGCCACTTCACCTCCAACACCACCGGTGGCGCCAAGAACCAGAACCGTATTGTTGATTGCCATGATTTTCTCCAGAAGGGATGGTCGATGGCTGCATTCTGAGGCGACTCCGGTTAAACGGGAATTGCCAAATACCGTTCATCGGCTATACATTAATGTATGACTACAAATATCGGTTGGGAACTCTACCGCTCCTTTCTCAGCGTCCTCAAAGAGGGCTCGCTATCGGGCGCCGCCCGGGTCCTGGGCATCACCCAGCCCACTGTGGGACGCCATATCGCCGCATTGGAGCAGGCCCTGGGCGTTGCGTTGTTCACGCGCTCACAACTCGGTCTAACCCCGACCGAGACGGCGTTGGGCCTGCGGACCTACGCCGAGACGATGGAGAGCACGGCAGCTTCGCTCGAACGGGCAGCCACGGCCAGCGGCGAAGGTGTGAGCGGAGTAGTGCGGGTGGCGGCAAGCGAGGTGGTGGGCGTCGAGGTGCTGCCGCCTATCATCGAACAGTTGCGGCGACGGCACCCGGACCTGAAAGTCGAACTGGTATTGAGCAACCGCGTACAGGATCTGTTGCGGCGGGAAGCCGATATCGCAGTGCGCATGATGCGGCCCGAGCAGGAGCAACTGGTTGCACGCCGCGTCGGCAGCATCGAAGTCGGCCTGTATGCGCGTAAGGACTATCTGGCTCGGCAAGGCATGCCGCGCCGGTTCAGCGAGCTGGCGGGGCATTCCCTCATCGGATTCGACCAGCCGAGCGCCTTCGTCCGCAAGGCCAGCCGCTCCTTCCAGGGCTTTAACCGCGAAGCGTTCTCGATACGCACCGACAGCGACCTCGCGCAGCTTGCGCTGATCCGCAGCGGTGCGGGCCTCGGCTTCTGCCAGGCCGCTCTGGCCG
>NZ_JBAUSA010000161.1:0-7886 GCF_049581465.1 Caballeronia sp.
CTATCCTTCGCCTGATCGACCTATACGACATTGCCAGCCCGGAAGTGATTCTCGAGGTGGAAGTACTAGAGGTTAATTCCAACGATCTGCTCAACTTGGGCATCCAGTTTCCAACCAGTGTCAGCGCGAGTCTCGTCGGGCCGGCCGGCGTGCCTGCCAGCCTGACCATCGATCAACTGAAAGGCTTGAATCGAGACAGTTTTCCGTTGACCTTTCCAGATCCCTTCGCTGTCCTGAACCTGCGTCAGACCAGCGGCAGTACACACACGCTGGCGAACCCGCGGATTCGCGTGCTTAACCGAGAGAAGGCCAGCGTGATGATTGGCGACAAGGTACCCGTGATTACATCCACAGTGAACCAGACATCAAATGCCATCACCGAATCGGTCAGCTATCTTGATGTCGGCTTGAAGTTGGAAGTGGAACCTGAAATTCATATCGACAACGACGTGACGATGCGAGTCGCACTGGAAGTCAGCAACATTATCAAGGAAGTCCGCTCGTCCGCCACTGGCCTGCTCGCTTATCAGATTGGTACGCGGAACGCGAATACCGTGTTGCGCCTGCGTGACGGTGAGACCCAGGTACTAGCTGGATTGATCAAAACCGATAGCCAGGAATCCGGGACCCATATTCCTGGTATAGGAAAAAGTCCAGTACTTGGGCGGCTCTTTTCTAACAGCAGCGATACCAACGCGCGCTCCGAAATCGTTTTGCTCATCACCCCGCATGTGACGCGCTCGCTGGCGGTGCCGGGTTCCTATGCGCAAGCGTTCCCAAGCGGTACCGCTGAGCAGGTATCGGCTCGCCCGCTGCGGCTGACACCCGCCGCCCAATACAGTGATTCCGATAGCTTGCCTGCCGCGGCCGCACCGCCGGCGGACTCCCCAGTCATCCCGCCGCCCGCATCTGGACCAGGCACCGCTGCTATCGCATCGTCCTCAGTCGTGCACGTCTCGACCGACCCGACAAACCCGCAAGGCAAAACAAACGCTGTACGTTTCGACCTCGCCGTGCCCTCTCAAGCTGCGCCGAAAACCAGCTTCACCGTGAATTTGCTAGCCGACGGCCCCAGCTTTGAAAAAGCAGAACTGGACCTCATGCTGGACCAGCCAGAGATCCAACTGCTCAAGGTTGAGCCGCGCGCGGGTGTCGCGCTCGATGTGACGCAGGACGGCAACAGGCTTCATATTTCGATCGGTAAAGCGGCAGCCGATGGCTCCCTCGCAATGATCACGTTTCAGGCAGATCACGCGTCGAATGGGCCGCTTAACCTGTCATTGCAAAATCTGAAGGTAGAGAACGAAGACCATGCACCCTTGATCGCTACCGTTGCACTTCCCAAACAGATTTTGGTGTCGCCGTGAGATGAAGCAGAGAACTCTCAACTCCGGTTTTACCCTGATCGAGATGATCGTCACTGTCGCGCTGGTGGCGATCATTGCTTCGGTCGCAACACCGTTCGTCAAGATGCATGAGCAGCGTGAGAAAGAGCGCGAACTAAAACAAGCGCTGCGAGAGATCCGGACCGCGATTGATGTCTACAAACAGGCGGGCGACGAGGGCCGGATTGCGCGTTCGTTCGATTCGACCGGTTATCCACGATCCTTGGAAGAACTGGTGAAAGGTGCGGCGGATAAGCGCGACCCGAAAGGCCGAAAGATATTCTTCCTCCGCAGCGTGCCACGCGATCCGATGAATCCGACGCTATCCGGTTCCGCTCAGGACAGCTGGGGTAAGCGCAGCTATTCCAGCGAAGCCGACGATCCGCAAGACGACGGCGATGTGTACGACGTGTTTTCGTTGAGCGACAGAAAGGGAGCTAACGGCATTCCTTATCGAAAATGGTGAAAAGAATATGGTCCTACAAAGGCAGAATCGTGGCTTTACGCTGATTGAACTCCTGGTGGTGCTGGCGATCATAGCGACGCTGCTCTCGATCGTCGCGCCACGCTACGTTCATCAGGCCGATCGAGCAAAGGAAGCGGCCTTGAAAGAGAATCTGTCAGTCCTGCGCCGGTCACTGGACGCGTATTACAGCGATACCGGCAAGTATCCGGAAAAACTTTCTGCGCTGATCGAGCGGCGCTATCTGCGCGCCTTGCCGCTGGATCCGGTGACCAATCGCTCCGATAGTTGGGCGCCAGTGGCGGGTGCCGACGAAGACGATAAAACGATCGTCGATGTGAAGAGTGGCGCGCAAGGCAAGGCGCTCGACGGCACGGAATACAACTCGTGGTGAACGGCCGCCCGAGTATCACGCGCCAGCGGGGCGTTACTTATTTATGGGCACTGCTGATGGTGCTGTTCATCACGCTGGGTCTTGGCAAGCTGCTGGAGAATGTCGCAAAAACGAATAAGCGCGCCCGTGAAGCGGAACTGCTGTACACCGGGAATCTGTATCGGGACGCAATTCGGCAATACTCTCAGAGCACGCCAGTCGGCGCCAAGCCGTATCCGGAGAAACTCGATAATCTGCTGCGCGACCCACGTTATCCCGTAGTACGCCGCTATCTGCGCAGGCTCTATCCGGATCCGGTCACAGGGAACGCATTTATCCCGATTCCCTCGCCGGACGGCGGCGTGATGGGTGTGCACAGCGCGTCGCTGCTGAAACCGGTCAAGACGGCCGGATTTCGGACGGATCAGGCGGCATTTGCAACGGCACCGAGTTACGTGCAGTGGGAGTTCACTTACGCGCCATGAGTGCTATTGCAAGGAAAATCTCATGGGTCGACAGATGCTTTCGTCGTACGCGACATCTGCTGCAAAGGCCAAACCGCGCCTGCTGTCACGGATCTTTCAGGCCGTATCGTCTACCCAGCGCAGAAACTCTGGTCGAAAGCGCAGACCGTGACCTGTCCAGTAACACAATAAAATAGGCCACCCGGCTTTCGCCGGATGGCCTATTCGCGTGGGGCTAGTACCCCATATTGAATCCGGCTGTCAGCCGTGGTGATCGTAATGGTCGTAGTGATGCGGGCCGCCGTGGTAGCGATAATACTCATCGCGAGTCCAGTACCGATGACCGTCGTAATAACGACCGCCATACCATCCGATCGCGATAGTCGGCGCATACACCGCCGGCGGTGCTGCATAGACAACGGCTGGCGGGGGAGGCGGCGGCGACACATAAACGGGCTGAGGCGCCACATAAACCGGCGCGACCGGCACACCGATATTTACGCCGACGCGCACTTGCGCCATGGCTGCTTCAGACAATCCGAGCGCAGCGCCTGCGACGGTGCCCGCTATCAGGAGTTTTTGGATGTTCTTTTTCATAGGAGCGCACCTCAACAAAGTGAATTCGTTGACTTAAATATAGCGGATTGCTTGCCCCAAATTGTTTCACGTTCGTAACGTCAGATTACGGTTTGCTGCACGCTGAAACATAACGATTTGTAAGGTTTATGATTGAGATTTCGCAACCTTGCCGCGCGTTAAGTCGAGTTGAGTGCGTTAGGTCGAGTCGCGTCATAAATGCGTCTACCCAATAACCCGTCCGACATTCGCGGTTAAAATGACACGCTACCGAAACTCGTTCAGGTCGACGCATCCAGCTCGATGCACTTCCGAATCCCTTCAATCCTGCGTCGTCCGCCCCTTCCCCTTTGATACATATATTCCGCCATCATCTTGCTGTCGCGTGCGGCACCGCTGTCGTCTTTCTCCTTACTCTCGTAGCCAACGAATGGATCTTCCGGCATTCAGAGTTTGTTCGCGGGGTCAATTGGGTTTATCTGCCGGCGGGAATTCGTCTTCTATTCACGCTTCTGTTCGGCGAGGCGGGTGCGATCGGCATCCTGGTGGCGTCGTGGATAAGCTGCTTTGCCTACTATTTTCCCGACGATCCCGTGCGTGCCACATTCGGCGGAATCATTTCCGCGCTGGCGCCGTATCTCGTGTATCTATTTGCCACGCGCAAGCTCGGATTAAACACATCGCTTTCAAATCTCACCGCCGGCAAACTGTTGTTGCTCATCCTGCTCTATTCCGTTGCAAGCCCGGCATTGCACCAGGCATGGATCGCATTGAGCGGCGACACGGAGAAGCTCGGCGAGCGCTTTCTAGTGATGTTTATCGGCGATCTGAGCGGAACGCTCATTCTTATCTATACGCTCAAGCTTGGCCTTTGGCTCGCCACGGTAGTGCACGGATCGGCCCAGCGCACATGGCGATGACGCCACACGGTGGCATCTATACTCACCGCATTCACCCAGCATTTACGCGGAGCTATGCACCCCCAAAATTGTTTCGAGTTCGGGCATTAACGCCCGACGCCCTTTCGCGTAGATTGTCTACGCCCCTCATGGATGCCCGGCGCATAAAGCTGCGTCGCCCTGCTGTCATGCAGGGCGACGCGCCTTTTTCTTATGCTCTCTCAGGTCCACCCCATCACGCGCGCTTTGGATGCTCCGGACGCGCATTTCCATGGATTGATCGTAACATTTTATTATCAAGATGATAAGTGACTTTCATGAGACTGTTTCAATCGAATGCTATGATCACCTACTGCATTTCATGGGTGATCACATGTCGAAAAAACACCTTGTCGATGCTTATTTCCGCTTCTTGAATCTCGCGCAGGCGGTCCAGGCGTTGCCGTCGGTGCCCAAGCTCGACGCCGCCGAAGAGCGCTTGCTTGAAGCGCTGACGGCGGCCTGGCACGCGGGGCGAACACTGACCGTGACCGAAACCATGGCACTCTCGGTTGCCGGCGCTCCGGCAACAGTCCATCGCAAGCTCGCACGACTGAGACACGAGGGTCTTGTGTCTGTGGACGAGTCCGCCGCGGATTTGCGAACAAAAATCGTCGTCCCGACAAAAAAAGCGCTCGAGTACTTCGAAAAGCTCGCCGCGTGTCTCGATGAAGCAAAGCAGAAGTAAGTGTTACCGAAGGCAGTGGTAGATCAAGACCCGTGCTCGTAGTCGTTTGTTAGGAACGTGCATGAGCGCGTTTGAGCCGAACCAACTCGTTGCGCGGCAGCAGAAATCGAAGTTTCCAGGGAAACACAATGATCGATGGCCTGATTTCCGGGCGTCTCTACGGTACGGCGCAGGTCCGCACCGGCCAGCATGGCACGCACTTCGTAACATGCAGAGTGCGAGCTACGGCGGGTGACAGCGAGAGCCTGTTTGTCAACGTGATCGCCTTCGACGATATCGTCAAGGACGCGCTTCAGGCACTCGACGACGGTGACAGCGTGTCGCTCGCGGGCGCGCTCACACCGAAGGTCTGGACGGACAAGCAGGGCAACGTCAAGCCCGCGCTGGATATGGTCGCGCATGCGGTACTGACCGCGTATCACGTACAACAAAAACGCCGCGCAGTGCGTGGCGAATCGGACGACGCCGATCCGCTCGACCCGGAACCGCTGGACGACGGCGACCTTTGAGCGAATTCGCTCGATCCACGAAACGATTTATTGCCGCGTGAAAATTAATTTATCGTCGATGCCAGGCGATAATTGACTCCGTGACGGACCGCGCAATCGGCTCGCTTTCGTCTTACTTTCCCCTTGTCATAACAGCAGAACGCTAATGAATTCATCGAATACCAACGCTTCAAACCACGCTCAACCCACCGTGCGCGCGACACGCTCGCTCACCATCATGCAGACAATGGGAATAGTCGGGGCGATCGGATTGATCGGCTCGATGCTTCTTCATTGGTTCGTCTGAACCCCCTTTGCGTAGGAACGGCGTCGCGAGTGGCGCCACCCCCTGCATCCCTACATTTGCCTGTCACCGCCTCTACCAGCCTGATCCCGACGCCCGATAAGAACGCCATCCTTACCGTACACTGCCAAGACGCGATAGTGATCGCGGTCGGATTCCATCGCACGGACGCACGCTCCACCGCCCATCGATCAGCTTGATGTATGAGGTACGCCATGCCCCTGCAAACAGCCACTCCCGCCGAATTCCCCTCTTCCGTGTTGACGCTGCAAAGCGAACACGATTTTCAGACGACTATCGGTCGCTTGAAAGAAAATCTCAAACTCCGCGGTGTGACGCTGTTTGCGGAAATCGATCAAGCCGCAGCCGCCGCGCAAGTGGGAATGCAGTTGCGTCCGACGACCGTGCTGCTGTTCGGGAACCCGCTAGCGGGAACACCTGTTATGGACGCCAATCCATACGCGGCCCTCGCGCTGCCGCTAAAGGCTGTCATCTGGGAGGATGAACGAGAAGCCGTGCACATTGCCTATGAAGACGTCGCCAAGACCCTTGGGCCACAGTACGGCATTACTTCGTCGCTCTATGCGCCGCTAGCCGGAATGCCGGCACTTTTTCGCTTGATCGCAGGGCTTGGCTAGCCCTCCCGCGCCCACCGCGTGATTCGAGTGCGAAGCGCAGCCGCGTGCCCTGTACGCCCGTACACCCGTACGCCGGAATCGGACACGCGCTATCCGCCTTGAGCCGATTCAGCATCTATCCAAGCCTTTTGAGCATTTGCGACAGCCCGCTCACGCCGTAGAGTAGCCACATGCATCAATCACGGCTTTCTCTTGGAGCGTGCAAGGTCATGAAAACAGTTCAAATCGATGTCGCCATCATCGGCGCAGGCAGCGCCGGTCTTTCTGCATACCGTTCCGCCAAAGCGGCGAGCGCGTCCGTTTTACTCATCGAGGGTGGCGCATACGGTACGACTTGCGCTCGCGTCGGCTGTATGCCGTCTAAGCTTTTGATCGCCGCGGCTGAAGCAGCGCATTCAGCCATCAGCACGCGCCCCTTCGGTATCCATATCGATGGGCCGATTCGCGTCGATGGAAGCGAAGTGATGCAGCGCGTGCGCAGCGAGCGCGACCGCTTCGTCGGGTTCGTAGTCGACAGCGTGAACAATATTCCGGTTACGGACCGCCTGGTAGGACACGCAAGTTTCATTGCGGACGGATTGATCCAGGTAGGAGACCATACGATCGTGAACGCTAGCCGCGTAGTGATCGCAACCGGCTCTTCTCCCCACGTACCGGAGATTTTCCGCTCTCTCGGCGACCGCGCAATCGTCAATGACGACGTATTCGAATGGACCGACCTTCCGCACAGCGTCGCGGTGGTCGGCGCCGGCGTGATCGGACTCGAACTGGGTCAGGCGCTATCGCGCCTCGGGGTACGGGTAAGCATTCTTGGCGCCCGTGGCCGCGTTGGCCCCCTCTCCGACCCGGCGATCCGCGACTATGCTGAACAGGTCTTCAGTGACGAGTTCCGCTTCGAACCCCATGGAGACGTTTGCGCTGCATCGCTTGAAGACGGGCGCGTACGACTGCGCTATCGCGTGGGCCGTTCGGAGCTCTTCGAAGACACCTTCGACTATGTCATTGTTGCTGCCGGCCGCAAGCCCAATGTCGCTAACCTCGGGTTGAACAACACGTCACTTCCCCTCGACCTTCGTGGCGTCCCCATTTACGATCCGTCCACCCTGCAAGTGGGTCGCCAACCTGTGTTCATCGCAGGCGACGCCAATGGCATCTTGCCGCTGTTGCATGAAGCAGCGGACGAAGGCCGGTCCGCCGGAGAGAACGCCGCGCGCTTCCCCGCCGTGCTGCCGTTGCATCGGCGCGCGCCGATTAACATGGCATTCACCAGCCCCGGCATTGCGATGGTCGGCGCCCGTTACGTCGACCTCGTGCCAGGTAGCTTCGTCACGGGAGAAGTGAGCTTCGAGGACCAGGGCCGCAGTCGGGTCATGCTGAGAAATCGCGGCCTGATGCACGTGTACGTCGATCGGGAAAGCCGCCGATTCCTGGGAGCAGAATGGATCGGTCCGGACGCCGAGCATATTGCTCACTTGCTTGCATGGGGACTTCAAATGAATCTGACGGTCGACGAAATGCTTGCCATGCCGTTCTACCATCCTGTCGTTGAGGAAGGTTTGCGGACTGCCC
>NZ_JBAUSA010000162.1:0-12265 GCF_049581465.1 Caballeronia sp.
GCGCCGGGCGAACGAAACACGTATTGTGAGTGTTCATAACCGCCTGCCGTTGATAGAAGCAGATAAGACGACCCGTACCACCGCTCGACCCTCACCACCCGACCGTATCGTTCAACACAATCCCGCCCGACGCCGGCAAGTTCATCGTCCGATTTCCTCCTCCGGGCAGGTTCTCCCATGTCACGCTTGCGTCGGCGTTCTTGCGGTAGTACTTGTATTGAACGCTACTGCTTGCCGGCAGGTTCACCGTGTTGCTCCACACGGGATAGTTGGCCGGGTCCACGGGCAGTCCGAGATTCGTGTTCCAGTTGCCGAGCGCGGTCGTGTTGCCTGTTACATACATGTACTGGCCCGGCTGCGTCGCGGCCTTGACGTTGATCGTGACGCCGGCTTGCCCACTCGCCGGCGCAATCACGCAATTGCTGTAACGCGCGCACACGATGGACGGAATATCGACGACCCTCCCCGCGTGAATCGACGCCAGCAAGCTGATGTACTCGCCCATCGCCCAGTTGAGCGGCGCCATCGACTTGGTTGGCGCACCGACTGTGAATCCCGGCGGCGTCACGACCTGCCAGTTGTAGGGCAGCGTCGTGGTGTTGGTCCAGATCTGCTCGGGAATATTTCCTTCCGGCGTCGCGAAGGTCTTTATGGCGTTGAGGTACGCGGTACCGCTGCTGCCCATTCCACTGCTCGCGATGCTGTACATGCCGCGCTCGGCCGTAAAGATAGGCCACGCGCGGCCGACGCCGGTGCCGTTGTAGTCGCTGCCGTCGTTGTGTTCGCCGTAGCCGTCGAAATTGTAGCGGAACCGCGCCTGGTTCGAGTCCGTCATGTTCGTCGCGAGCACGGCATCATAGGCGGCAAGCGTACCGACGATAGTGGGGTCGTTCGCCCGCTTTGCGCCCATGCGCACCAGTTCGAGGAAACCACCGTCGACCACCGCGCGCTCATCCTGCGTGCCGCCGCCGTTCTTCACGAGAAAGGTTTGCCCCGAGTCGGGATAGCTGGTGGGTTCATAGATTTGCGGACCGCTCCCCGACTGGCTCATGCTCGCCGGATTGATGCGGACGTAGTACTTGCCGCTTCCGTAAAAGCCGGTGTTGGTGTAGGTCCAGTGCGTGACGTTCTCTTGCCAATAGTCGGCGGCAGCCAGGTAGCTGCCTGCGCGTGCATTGTCGCCGTTGTCTTCGGCGATGCGCGCAGCAGCGACGAGGCCCGCTACTTCAGCGGCGATAGTCGATGGCGAATAGCCGGCATTCTCCTCCCAGCGATCCTGATAGGTCCAGGGTCCCGTGTGGAGAATATAATCAGCAGTCAGAAGTATCTGCGGCCACAACGCGTCATAGACGACCGGACCGAGACGCCACGCGAGCAGGATCGGCATCGCCTGCTCGTCCATCTGCGTCCCCTGCCAGTAAGGCCAGCCGCTCACCCACGAGTTCTGAGGGAAGCGGCCGACGCGGCTGAACCCTTGTGCGCAACCGTCGGCATCGTATTCGGCGGTGCCGCAATTAGTCTTCTGTTGCAGGATATCGAAAAGGTAATAGACGACGGTGGCGGGCGTCGTCGTATCGCCAGCCGTGATCAGCGCATTGGCGAACTTGAAGAGATCCCGCGACCACACGAGGTGATAGCCGCCCATGTCGCTGTCGCCCTGCGTCTCGCCCCATGGCGTACCAATGCCCGCGATCATCGCGCCATTGCTCTTGTCCTGCATTGTCTTGAGCGTCATCGCGGCGAGGTAGTACTCATCGTCGGCGGTGCCGCCTTGCGTCGAGAGGCCCGCGGCGTAGGCATGCCACGCGCTGTCATATTGCGTGCGCAGGCCGTCGAGGTTGTCGCCGAGCGTGGCAGTCGCGGTCTGCATCGCGCTGCTCGCGGACGTGCTGTCGAACGAAAGAACGACGTTGAACGAAAGGCTCGTCGCGCTGCTGCTGCCAAAGTCGAGCCAGCCCATCTGCGCGACGTTGCCGTTGGTCGCCGACGAATAGGTCCACTGCATGCTCAAGTGCGGCGATGTCCCGCCAAGCAGATCGGTCCAGCCGTCGCTCTGGCCGTAGAAGCCGTTCGATACCATCTTCGTGCCGCCTTGTACTTTCCACGGCAACGAAGCTGCGAGCGCCGAGTAGCGTAGGTTGTGGTTGGCGACCAGCATCACACGGCCATTGCCGGCGGTGGCGGTCGTCGCGGTGTTGCCCGAACCGGCGTTGTCGAGATGCGGCTTGAACAGCAGATACACGTTGTAGTCGCTCACGTGCGTCCCGTTCAGCGCCTGGAACGTGACGCGTTCGATCAGCGAATTGCGTTTGGCATCGGCGTAGATGGTCTTGACGATCTGCCAGTTGTGAGCGCTATTGCCCGTCGTTACCTTCCAGCTCATCGTACGCGGGTCGGTCTGCACGGCACTATAAGGCTGGAGCTTTTCCTCATCGACGAACGTGCTGGCGGCATCGCCAACGAGGAATTGCAGGTCGACGGTCTCGGTCGTGTCGAGCACCGGGTAATACAGCTCGGACACAATGCCGCGATACCCCGTGAAGTACACCTGCGAAGCCGGACTCAGCGCGGTCCCGAGGAAGGACTTCTGCGACGGTCCATGCACCGCCGCCGCGCCCGGAGCGCCGAAGGCCTCACCGGAAGTCGTTGCATGAGCGGCGCCGAGCAGCAACGCCGCCATTGCCGCGATGGCCCATCGAAGTATGGTTGCGAGTTTCATGGCTTGCACTTCCCGGATTCACCGCAGTCCTGCGCTTTCGATCGGTCACGACTGGTCAATGAGTCGCGCCCGAAACCAGCCTGTCGATCATGTTGCGGATCGCGCGCAACTGGACGCCCTGCTGATCGGCAAAGTGGCCGCCCGTGTAGCCCCACCAGTCCCAGCAACCGTTTGGATTCAGTCCGGGGATCGACACCGCCTGCGGAAACAGCAGGACGATCCGGTTATTGTCCGCCCACTGGGCATAGCCCGCGTGCCGGACGAACGTAGTGCCGAAGAGGAGGCCACCCCCCGGCGGCGATTCGAGCGGCAAGTAGTCCTGGCCCTGCTCGCACCCATGCAGCACGATGTGCAGACGGCAAGGCCCCCCGGCATTGCACGCGGCCGGCACATAGAGCCAGCCGGTGGTATCCATGCCCGTGGTCCACGCGAAACCCGAAGCAGGGCCGGCCGGCAGATAAAGACTCTGGTCGAAGCGGATGTAGCTCCCTTTCTTTGTCGACGCGGCCGGGGGTGCGAGCGGATCGGGGCCGTAGATCCAGCCGAGAATCGCCTTCGCGCCGTCGAACTGACACTTGCCGATAAACGGCGACTCGGTCTTCTCGCACGGCACACCATAGTTCAGGGTCGGCATGGTGTGGCCTGCATTGCCGAGTTCGATCGCCGATACGTTTTGCGCCGGCACGCCGAGCGCGGCGTAGTACGCCTGCAGCTGCGTGACCACGGGCCGCGGCACAGTGGCATCGTCCGCGCCGGAAATCGTGATCACGCGTTGCGCAGCAATATTCGCGGCGGCGTCGATGTTGTGGCTCGCCGACGACGCCTTCGTGAACGAAACGAGCGTCGGCACGTCGGTGCTCGTCGGCGTGACTGCGCATACGCCCGGGGGCACGATCGTGCACGAGCACTTTGTTGTCGCGATCAGCAAGCTGTCCTGAGCGCAATAGTACGGGCCGCCCCCCACCACGCCCACTCCCTTGATGATCGACGAATACGCGACCCCGAGCTGCACCGCCATAAAGCCGCCCGATGAGAGCCCGGAGACCGACGTCTGCGTGATATCGAGGTTGAGCGCCGGCAACGGCGGATAGGAGGTCGAGTCTGCGAAGCAACCTGGCGACAGCGTCGCGAGCACGATGGCACAGATACACAGGATGGCTCTCATGGGCTCGTCCTCCGCGGTTCTTGCGGTTGCATCGAATCAATCTTAGTCAAAAAAAAATGCTAAATCGCGGTCCGGATCGAAGTTTTTTGGCCCGGGCGCGACAAGCGATCCAGAGAACGCCCTAGAGCGCGCCCTAGAAGCCGCCCGATAGTGAGCGCTCTTCCCGTAACCGTGCTGTAAGACGCACCATTCGACCCGCGCGGGTTGTTGGCTTTGCTTGGGCTAGATCTCGCTACCGACACCATGGTGAACAGTGAAAAGACCCGCCGGATCGTGGCGCTGTTTGATAGCCACGAGCCGTGAATAGTTCGCACCCCAGAACGCCTCCTTCCAATCTGTACCAGACCCGCAACGCCCACAGTGGTGCAGCCGCCACCCTGTACGTAGCGCCCGCTGCCGCCGGTGACGGCGTGGTAGACGTCCAGCCAGATGCAACCGGCGCCGACCTATACCGCCGGGACGGGCGCAACGCCTGCGCCTTGTGGCGAGAACGCGTCGTGAATGGCGATGGTGTTCATGGGGCGCGTCCAGATCAGCAATGAGCCTGGCGCGCTAGAGCTGCCCAGGTAGCTGTGCCCGCCGCCTTTGATGACCAGCCTGACGTTGTGACGGCGCGCGAAATCGACCGTTGTGGCGACGTCTGCGGGGCTTGTCGCCGCTACGGCATAGGCACTCGGCGACGATTGCCATGCGTCGAGCCAGCCGGAATTTTGTGTCAGGCCAGCCTGCTCGCCGATGTAGAACGGGTTGGTCAGTAGCGTCTGGATTGCAGGATCGCTGAGGTCGGGCAGGGTGAGCCGCGAAAGGCGGCCACCCACCGCTTCGTTGAGCTCCGCCCATTGGGAGGCATCAGGCCAGCCCTCGGCATCCGGCTGTACGTAGCGAGATGCGGAGGTCGCCTGAGCCCTGGGCAGCACGGACGTCACGTCCAGCGCGAGGCCGGCACCGAGGACGCAACGCCGCCGCTGCCCCTTGGGCGTTGCGGCACTATTCATTCTCACGGTTCCGAATCGCTTGAATCTCATAGTGAATCGACTTGTCCGTTCAGATGGTCCATGAACAACCGCGGCTGCGTGTTCCCGACAACGTCGCTTGCAGACTCAGACGTGACAACCCGCGAGAACCCCAGGTAGTACGCTCGTCGCCAACGAGTCATGCATAGCGTGCAAGAAACATATCGGCTGCGGATTCCGCTACTCGCCTTTGTTCATCCACGCTGAGGCGTGGCTGGCCCATCGCCACCTGCGGCCAGAATGCGAACGCTTTTACCAGGGCCTGTAACTGCTGCGAGGCGAACATCGGGTCCGAGGTCTTGAGACGGCCATCGGCAGCGGCTGAGCGAATCCACACCGTCAGGTCTTCTTCGCGCTCACCCATGCGAGCCACCATGTCGCGCGCGCGCTCTGGCGAATGAATGCCTGCCGCGATCGCGACGCGCGCGAGAGACAGGAACGCCTCGTCATTTAACAGGCTCAGCTTTTTCAGCAACAGCTGCAGCAACTGCGCACGCAACGGACGCCGCGCGGAATAAGCAGGCGCCTCTCCCGTATCACTCGAATCCCACAACTGCCGCAGGATTGCAGCAAACAGCGCTTCTTTGCTTGGAAAATGATTGTAGACCGTGCGCTTCGAGACGCTCGCGCGCGCTGCGATGCGATCCATACTGGTGCCGTCGAAGCCGGCCGCAAGAAATTCTTCGATGGCCGCCACTATCACGGCGGCGCGCTTGCGGTCGGTCAGGCGGAGGGGAGTGTCACTGGCATTCATCAGGAAATTTTACACTACACAGTTTACTTTTCTCGAAAATAAACTACACTCAACAGTCTACTTTATGGATCGAGAGACGCCCTACATGACACCGTTAGTCGGTTCTATCCGTCACGCCTTAGGCCTGACAGCAGCGCAACGCGGGCGTGAATTGTTTGACCAATCGGCTCAGCATGACGGTCAGCGCTTTCGTAACGTCAAGCCGCGTCCGGTCGAAGGAATCGGCAAGACGCTGGGCATCGCGTGGAATTTGTTGTTCAACAAGCCCGACGGCACGGCGCCGGCAAGCGCCCTGCCCGTCGATGCGCTATCGCCTGAACAGCTCCGCGCCGCGCCTGACCGGAGCCTGTACCGCCTTGGGCATTCAACCATGTTGCTCAAGCTGCGTGGCCAATTCTGGTTGACCGACCCGGTCTTCGCTGAACGTGCGTCGCCATTCCGACGGTTCGGTCCAAAGCGCTTTCATGCACCGCCCATCGCGCTCGCCGACTTGCCGCCGCTTCGTGGCGTGATCCTGTCCCACGACCACTACGATCACCTCGACCGGGAGACAGTGCTGGCACTCGCTGCAACGACGGGCGTGTTCCTAACGCCGCTAGGTGTCGGCGACCGCCTGATCGAGTGGGGTATCGACGCGTCGAAGATACGCCAGCTCGACTGGTGGCAGCAGGTTGAAATCGACGGCCTGGCGTTCACCGCAACACCCGCGCAGCATTTCTCCGGCCGCAGTCTGTTCGACGGGAACAGCACCTTGTGGGCTTCGTGGGTCATCGTCGATGACGCTCTGCGCGTGTTCTTCAGCGGGGACACAGGCTACTTCGACGGATTCAAGACGATTGGCGAGCGGTTGGGTCCGTTCGACGTGACGCTGCTCGAAACCGGCGCGTACGACGCCCAATGGCCGTACGTACACATGCAGCCCGACGAGACCGTACAGGCACATGTCGATCTGCGTGGCCACTGGCTGGTGCCGGTTCACAACGGCACATTCGATCTGGCGAGGCATCGCTGGCAGGAACCGTACGAGCGCATCGTCGGGCTCAGCGCCGCGAGGGGTATTGCGCTTGCGACGCCCCGCATGGGAGAGCGGCTGGATCTGAGCGCGCCGCACCGCGGCGAGAAGTGGTGGCGGGAGATTGAGGAGCGTGTGCAAGAGACCGTGACGCCGCGGCGCTGGTTCTCTTGCCGCCATGGTCGCCAAGCGAGTTCGTGAGGATAGCTATTGATGCTTACGGACACAGCGAGCGACGGCGCGTTGCACCGCCCGAACGGGGAGGTCAACAACGCGACGCTTAGCCGCGACAAGGTTCAAAGCGCCGTGGAAACATGCGGCATAACCTGCGGCAAACAGTTGCTCCGGATTCGTGCCGCCGCCGTTTCCCCCGAGTACTTTCGGCAATCGAAGCTGTACGTCAAATTCCCCGTCTGCCGAACGCGCATGCCCGGATGACCGTGCATGGGTTTGACAGTCGTCCGATTTCGCCTGACCGCTTGCAAACAAATAAAGTTTTTGCTTTGCCCGCCGTTATACAAGGCGTTACGCCTAGCTGTTCAAACAAACAAAAACTAATACACAAAAACGCGAACTCTTCCACTATGACAACCTTGTCATCATTGAACCTAGCCATCCCCTCGGTCAGTTCGTCTTTACCGGCAACGAGCACCTCGGCTTCATCGGCGAGCAAGGCCGCCGCACAGAATTCGGCGACACCGCCGTCATCGGTCATTGTCACACTCAGTCAGACGACTCCCGCAAGCCCCCTGCAGATCTACACTTCACTCGGTACGCAGGCAAACGCGACGCCCACGGTGACGTGGGAAAGTAACTCGACCGATGCCGTATCGACATTGATGGCCGGCAATTATGTGAATCCATCGCTCGCCAGTAGATTAAGTGGTTTAGGCAGTGCTCTGCTGAATCAATTTAGCAGTACCGGCACCAACTTCTCGCAATCCGTGCAGACCACTTACGCGAACTCCGGCGGTTCACTTGGGCAAATTGGAGGCGGTACTCAAGCCGATGTTGAGCTCACCATCGTAACGAAGAGCGGCGTGGAAGTTGACCTTACCCTGGATAGCAACCAGGACGGACTCTCTGTTAGCGCCAAGAGCAACGGCCCCCTAAGCGCCGCAGAGCAAGGTGCGCTCGCGAAGCTCTCCGGTGCGTTCCAAAGCGCAATCAACGGACTTAGCACTAGCCCGCCAAGCCTTAACGTCAGTGGGCTGACCCAGTTCGACCCATCGGTGTTAGCGTCGGTAAGTCTAAAGTCTAGTGTAACGACCAACGGACAACAGGTTCAATCGATAGCCTTCGCGGATAACAGCTCCGGGAAAACCGTCAGCGTGACGGAACCGTCCGGGACGATCAAGTTAAGCGTGAACGCGAGCGACTCCTTGATCGAGGGCAACCAGCAGCAACGAACCCAGGCCATTAACGAGTACCTGCAGCAATTCGATGACGCAAACACGCGGGGTCACGGAGACGCGTCACTCATGGCCGTGTTCAGAGATGCTTTTACCCAGATGAATAGTGGAGGTCCGTCGCAACCGGGCTCCGACACGGACTATGCGCCATCGATAAGCGGTGCGCAAAGTGCCATCCTGACGGGCCTGGATGATTTCAATGCTTCGATTACCGATACTTCGATAGCAAGCAATCCGATGCGTCCAAGTGAAATGGACTCTTTTTCGTATCAGGTGTCGCAACAGACCGACGTGCAAGGTAACCAATGGGACGGGGCTATCTCGCAGCAGCAGCAATCCCATCTCAGCGCTAATTATCACGCGCCATTGTCATCGGAAGCACCGCTGAAACTTACCCTTTTGCCTAAATCGCAAAATTACGACTACATGACGATCAACGACGACGCGGAGAGTACAACCAGTCTTGCCTATCAAAAAGGACAGATTACCCAGGCGTCGTTAAACCAATCAGCCAGCCAGTCCACGGACAAGTGCACATACATGCTGGGCAAGCTGGTTTCGAGCACCGCGGCACCATCCAAAGCGTCTAGCTCGTCGGACTTGCTAGCGTTGCTGAAGCCTTATCTGACTAGCAACCCGACTTCACAAAATACTGATCAATGGCAGCAAACATTGTCGGATATACACAGTCAAATATTTTTGCAAGCTAACCCTGCTAGCTTGAACGAGTCGCAGGATTCATCGTCCTGACGGCTTTGTCGCGTTGTCGAGACGCCTCGCGTACGATCGTCTCGATGAGGACGCAGGCCGTTATGAACAGCTCTCGATGCTCAAGCCACCGCTGCCCCCGCCGCCCGCCCCCGCAACCAGTTGATAGATGTGAAAAGCGCCACCGCGAACAGGATCAGCATGGTAGCCACAGCCAGTATGGATGGATCGATCTGATCCCGTATCCCGCTCCACATTTGTCGTGGCACCGTAGTCTGATTCGGACCGCCGACAAAGAGAATCACGATCACTTCATCGAATGAGGTGGCGAACGCAAACACACTTCCCGTCGCGACCGCTGGCATGATCAGCGGCAGCGTGACGCGTCGAAATGTGGTCCACGGCGCCGCGCCCAGACTAGCCGCCGCCCTCAGCAGACTTTGATCGAAGGACAGCAGCGACGCAGTGACCGTGATCACGACAAACGGCGTGCCCAGTGCTGCATGCGCAAGCACCACGCCGGTATAAGTGTTGACCAGCCCTAGCGGCGCAAAGATCAGATAAAAACCCGCGGCGACGACGACAATCGGAATGATCATCGGCGAGATCAGCAGGGGCATGATGATGGACCGATAGGGGAAATTGGCGCGGCTAAGCCCAAGCGCCGCCAAAGTTCCGAGGCACGTCGAGATCAGCGTCGCTGCGGCTCCAATACCAATGCTGTTCCCGAGAGCCCGTTGCCAGTCGCTGCTGCCGAGCGCCTGCGCATACCAGTGCAGCGAGAAGCCCTGCATCGGATAGGAAAAGTAAGCCCCCTTGTTGAACGACAGCGGAACGATCGCCAGGATCGGCGCAATCAGGAAGAACAGGGTCAAGGCGGAATGAACGCGCAGCCATTTCGACGCGCAACGTTCCGAGAGCACCCGATGACGAAGATTCTGCATGAAAGTCTCCCAGTCGGTCAGGATCAGCCGAACCGCAGGCGGTCGATGCCCACAAGCCGGTTGAACAGGAAATAGAACACCGACGTAAAGATGACAAGGTACGCAGACAGCGCACCCGCCAGTCCCCAGTTCAACTGCTCGTTCGTCTGTACTGCTATCAACTGGCTGATCATCTCGTCCCCGGCTCCGCCGAGCAGCGCAGGGGTGATGTAGTAGCCGAGCGCCAGCACGAACACAAGAAAACAGCCCGCGCCCACGCCCGGCAGCGTCTGCGGTATGTACACCCGAATGAACGCCGTCACGGGATGCGCGCCGAGCGACTGCGCTGCGCGTACATAAACCGGCGACACACCTTTCATCACCGAATAGATCGCGAGAATCATGTAGGGCAGCAGGATATGTGTCATGCCGATCAGCACGCCGGTGCGATTGAAGATGAGCGGCAACGGATGACTCACCAGGCCAAGCCCCGTCAGCAGGCTGTTGATCACACCGCTCGGCTGCAGCAGCACGTACCACGCAGTCGTGCGCACGAGCAACGAGGTCCAGAACGGCACGATCACCAGCAGCATCAGGCGGTTGCTACTCGCTGAAGGCAAGGTCGCGAGCAGGTAGGCCACGGGGTAGCCGAGCATGAGGCAGAGCAACGTGACAGTCGCGCTGATCCAGATGGTCCTCGCGAACGCATGCAGGTAGATCGCACTATCGTCGGGAACAAACGCAAGCGATCCGTTCGGCCTGACCTCTGCGTCGAGTGCGGACAGCAGGTAGTCGGGAGTCGGCGAGGCAGCGGATCGCTTCAGGATGCGCCAGATATCGTGTGAACCCCAACGCGGGTCGAGTTCGATCAGCGCGGGCTTCCACGCCGGCGGCGGCGTCTCGGGCAATGCACGCGCCGTGTGCATCAGCAGACTGCGAAACTCCGGCTGATAGAAGTTCAGCCGCCGCGCGACGGTCCCGAGCTCCCCCGCCTGCGACGCCTGACGAAGCTCCGTGGCGAGGATGGCGAAGGTACGCTCATCGGGAAGGGCAATGCCATTCCATGCTTCGAGCGACCGCGACAGCACCGGCAGGTTGTCGGGCACCTCGTGGTTCTGCACGCTGCGTGCGAGCAGGATCGCGATGGGTGCGATAAAGGTTGCCAGCAGGAAGAGCAGCAATGGCAGGGCGAGCAATAGCGCGCGCAGCGAAGCCTGCCTGCGAGCCCTGTCATAGGTGGACGGTCCATCGGTTCCAGAGTCGGAGCCTATGACTGCCCGTGCTGATTCCGGCATATTGGTAGTCGCGGTCACTTGTCAGTCCCGGTGCTGTTGCGTTGTCATTGCTGCGTGAGCCAGACCTGGAAGCGCTTGTTGATCTGATCCGCGTTGTCGGCCCAGAACGTCGAGTTGATCTGGATCGCGCGCTTGAAGTTGACTGGCGCGGTAGGAAGGTCAACCAGACGCTGCTTATCGATCAAGGCAATCGCGTCCTTGCGCGGCGGTGCATAGGCAATGTACTTCGCCAGATCCGCATAGCTCTTCGGCTGCGAAGCGGACGCGATGAATTTCGCTGCGTCATCCGCATGTTTCGCCCCGGTCGGAACCGCCCACCATTCGAAGTCGTAGACCTGACTGTCCCACACGGCCTTGAACGGCTTGTTCTCCTTTTTGGCGGCGTCGTCGATGCGGCCGTTATAGGCCATCGTCATCACTACCGCCCCGTCGGCGAGCAGTTGCGGCGCCTGCGCACCGGACTCCCACCAGACGATGTTCTTCTTGATCGTGCCGAGTTTGCGGAATGCCCGATCAACGCCAGCAGGTGTCGACAGTACCGTGTAGACGTCGGCCGGCACAACGCCGTCGGCGACCAGTGCCCATTCCAGCGCGACTTTCGGCGACTTGCGCATGCCGCGCTTGCCGGGAAATTTATCGAGGTCGAAGAAATCGTTGATGGTCGCGGGCGCGGTCTTGAGCTTTGATGCGTCGTACGCGTACACCGTCGACCACACCATGCTCGCGACTGCGCAATCGCTAATCGAACCCGGGAGGAAGTCGCTGGTGTTGCCGAGTGTCTTGCGATCGAATTTGCGCAACAGGCCTTCGTCGCAGGCCGTGGTCGCGTCGTTCGATTCAAGATCGATCAGATCCCAGGTCGTATTCCTGGCCTGCTCCATCGCAGCCAGCTTGGCGAGGCCGCCGTCGTACGATTCCGTCACAAAACCAATACCGGTCTTCGCCGTGAACGGCTCGAAGTAAGCCTGTTTGGCGGCGCTCTCATAGGCGCCGCCAAAGGTCACCACCGAAAGCGTTTCGGCCGCGTTCGATGCGGCGGCAAACAGCCCGAGCGCGGTGGCAAGCGTGAGCCCCGTGAGGCGCGATTTGGAATGGCTAGCGTCCATGTCAGTTAACTCCTGCGGCGATTGAAGGTGCGGAAGGTACGAAGGGGAAAGGCTGTCCGCGCGTGGCGGCGTTGGGGAGAATCTTGCAATCGTCGTGACGCCAGCTCACGTCAATTGCGCTGCCTGGCGACGGCAGATTGTGGCGCTGCGTGTTGGGA
>NZ_JBAUSA010000163.1:0-2389 GCF_049581465.1 Caballeronia sp.
GCGGAGCGCTTCGGAAGCGCCGAGCCAACGCCTCGGGTCAACCCATCAAGCCGCGTGGCCGTGACTTTTCGTTTCGCTGTCAAGGTGCGCCATCTGCGCGGCTGCGTAACGCTCCCCTGCCGCGGCCCCGTTCGGCACTGCCTCACCAATCGCAGCGAGATCGTCCTTGCTGAGCATCACATCCACTGCCCCAAGCGCCTCCGTAAGCCGGTCACGGCGGCGGGCGCCAACCAGCGGCACGATATCGCTGCCCTGCGCGGCCACCCACGCAATCGCGATCTGCGCGACGCTCACGCCTTTGGCCTCGGCCACCTTGCGAAGGGCATCGACTAACGCAAGATTGTGGTCGACGTTCTCGCCCTGAAAGCGCGGACTCATCGCACGGAAATCGCCTTTGCCTGCGGAATCCTTGCTCCAGTGTCCGCTGATCAGGCCGCGCGACAGCACACCATATGCCGTCACGCCAATCCCCAGTTCGCGGCAGGCCGGCAGGATCTCTTCTTCGATGCCGCGCGAAATCAGCGAGTATTCGATCTGCAGGTCGCTGACCGGATGCACCGCGGCCGCACGACGAATGGTCGCTACGCCGACTTCGGACAGGCCCACGTGCCGCACATAGCCGGCCTTGATCATGTCGGCGATCGCACCGACCGTGTCTTCGATCGGCACGTTGGGATCCAGCCGCGCCGGCCGATAGATATCGATGTGATCGACACCCAGCCGCTGCAGCGAATACGCGAGAAAGTTCTTGACCGCTGCGGGACGCGCGTCGTACAGCGACCAACCGCCAGCAGGATCGCGCATCGCCCCGAACTTCACGCTGACGATTGCGGCGTCGCGCCGTGAGGCCGGGGCACTTTTCAGCGCCTCGCCGATCAACATTTCGTTATGGCCCTGACCGTAGAAATCGCCGGTATCGAGCAGGGTGACGCCAGCTTCGAGCGCGGCGTGGATCGTTGCGATGCTTTCAGCACGCTCGCAAGGACCGTACATGCCCGACATGCCCATGCAGCCAAGACCGATGGCCGAGCTGCGCGGTCCACTCCTACCCAGTTGAAGTTGCTTCATGGTGTTCCTCGATAGTTTCGCCGCGAGATGGGGCGCTTGAGCAGCAGTATCGGCCGAATTCTTGCGTGCGATAATCCATCCCAATTCGAATAGCCTGTGCGGAAAAACGAACAATGCAGGAACCTGATCTTTCCGACCTGAAAGCCTTCGTCGCGGTCACGCAGGCACGAGGGTTCCGGCATGCTGCGATGACGCGTGGCGTGTCGGCCTCGTCGCTCAGCGAAGCGATCCGCAGACTCGAGCAGCGACTTGGCGTCAGGCTGCTTAACCGCACCACGCGCAGCGTCACGCCCACTGA
Organism: Caballeronia sp.; assembly: GCF_049581465.1. GTDB lineage: Bacteria > Pseudomonadota > Gammaproteobacteria > Burkholderiales > Burkholderiaceae > Caballeronia. The sequence goes on from NZ_JBAUSA010000163.1 coordinate 1,367, forward strand.
AGCGGGACAGCGGCTTTACGAACGGCTCTCGCCGGCATTCGTCGAAATTACGACGGCGCTCGATGCGGTCAACCTATTTCGCGAGAGTCCGACGGGCACGCTGCGACTGAACGTTCCCACGATCGCGGCACGAGAAATCCTTCCCGACTTGCTCTCGCGTTTTCTTGCCGCTCACCCGGGAATTACCGTGGATGTCGGCGCTAACGACACATTCATCGATATCCTCGCGGCCGGCTTCGATGCGGGTATCCGCTACGACGAGCGCCTCGAGCGCGACATGATCGCCGTGCCCATCGGCCCGCGCGTCCAACGCTTCGTCGCAGCGGCGGCGCCGTCATACCTCGCGGCGCGCGGCATACCGCAACACCCGCGCGACCTGGTGAATCACGCATGTATCGGACACCGCTTCGATAGCGGCGTGCTTGCAACATGGGAATTCAAGCGGGGTGACGACGTCGTGCGGATCGAACCGAACGGGCCGATGATCGCATCGATGATTGAACTGCAAAGGCGCGCAGCGATTGAAGGACTGGGTATCGTCTACTCGTTCGATGAATTCGTGCGCCCGGCTATAGAGAGCGGTGCGCTCGTGCCGGTGCTCGATGAATGGTGGCAAACGTTCAGCGGGCCGTTTCTTTACTATCCGAGCCGAGCGCATATGCCGGGGCCGCTGCGAGCATTCGTGGATTTCATTCTGGCGGCGGACAATTCGGGGTCCGATCTAGTCGGTGGAACGTCCGCGTGAACCGCTGCTTGACTCGGCATTGCAATATCGCAATAAAAAAAGCCCTCTTGGCGAGGGCTTTCATTTTGGCTACGGCTTCCAAAGTTTATCGCGGAGCATCCCGTCGTCTTTCCAAACTTTATCGCCGTCTCCAGACTTCTTTGTTAGGAAGCCGATACATCAGCCACCGAAATTCTTCGCGGCAAATTCCCAGTTCGCGATGTTCCAGAACGCCTCAATAAACTTCGGGCGCGCATTGCGATAGTCGATGTAGTACGCGTGTTCCCACACGTCCAGCG
>NZ_JBAUSA010000164.1:0-3102 GCF_049581465.1 Caballeronia sp.
GTACATAACCGCGCGGATTGGCCGGGCCGCCAAAGCCGATTTCGCTCCATGCATGCGGATGGGAATAGTACGCACTGCAAATGTCATGCAGCACCCGCTCAGTGAAGAACAGCGCAGACGGCATGTCGTTCCATGCATCGCAGTGCAACTCGCCCCGTTGCATCGCCTCAAGCAGCGCGACCTGCGACTCCGCTTCAAGGCTCGCGAATGGCAGCTCGAAGCGCGCGCGACATTCTTCGTCCAGCGCGGCAAGCCCTGAACGCCACGCGTCGCGCAACGGTGGCAGACGAGCGTCGCGATAGCCATCGCCACGATTGCTTGTGAGCTTTGCATCGACGAGCGCGGCTACCGGCACAGGCTGCGCCTCACTGCGCTGCGGCACGATACGGGCGCAAAGCGCGGTCAAGGCACGCCATTCGACTGCGTTCAGGAACACCGGGCCGCGTGGCGTGGCGAGCCGTTGGTCAATGACACTTCTCGTCGCGGCGTCCCATGAGGGGGTATCCCGTTTATTGAGAACGTCGTAGCCCGGGTAGCGTGTCACGGGTGGCAACGTCATTTTTCCGTCTCCCGCAGCCGCAATGCGGCCAGGCCTGCAAGCGCCAGCGCAGAAAAGCTGGGGGGTGCCGGCAGAGGTGGTCCGTTGAGAATGTTCTGGGTCCAATTGCCCCACCCGCCCTGGTTGCGAGCGATACCACGCGCATGAAAACCCATCCCGACAACCCCCAGGGCAGCCGTGATTCGCAGCCACGCGCGCGCGATCCAATGTTCGCGTGGCGCGGCCAGGGCGGCGTGAGCGAGCAACGCGGAGGTCACCGGCACAATAGTGACCGGCGCATACATTGCCGGGTTCTGATACGAACCGCGAAAGTGCATGAGCGCTACCTCGCCCACGGTGCCGATAAGACCCGCAGCAGTGAGCAAACCAAGCGCGCGGCCAGCCGCCATCCCGAGCAGTTGCGGTTCGACAGCGGGTTCATCGCGTAGCCGCTCGGCAACAGCTCCTAGCGCTCCCGATAACAGCAATGCCATCGGCGCCCCGATCGGCGCCGCATAGAACAAATTGTTCCAGCTCCAGCCGCCAGGTCGCTTGAGGATGTTGTAGAGATGAAAAGCTGTACCCGCGGTGCCGGTCGCTCCGGCGCCGAGGTAGATTGCATGCCTTGCCCGGTGCGTGCGCGCACCGGAATCTGCAGCACCATGCAGCCCGGCCGCGAGCGACAGCGCCGACGTGACGAGGGGCGTGAACATGGCTTTATTGGCGAACGACCCGCGATAGTGTTCAATGCCGCTGTCGGTGAGCACCGATAAGGCCAGCAACGCCGAACTGCGATTAAACGCACGCGCGGCGGCTATGTGCGTGGCTGTTTCGCCTCGCGGCGCGGGGTCGGCGGTTGAACGAATTACGCGTTGTCGCGCGAGGACTGCCACCAGCCCCGCAGCACCGGCTGCCAAGCCGACACATACTGCCGCGCGCTGCGATGTTGCACTCATGGCGTCTCCTTCAACGAACTGCGTAGGGCTGTGCATCGGCCCGCCTGAATTCGAGACCGCAGCCAGGGCGCGTCAGATCCGGGGAAATAGCACCGTCAACCGGACGAGGCGCCCCGTCAAACAGCATGGCTTCGATGCGAACGTGATCGTGAAACCACTCCTGATGACGCAGTCGCGGCGCGGCGCACGCGACGTGCAGGTGCAACGCGGGAGCACAGTGCGCAGAAAGGGGTATGTGGTAAGCGTCGCATAAAGCGGCTGCCTGGAGGAAGCCGGTGATCCCGCCGCAGCGGCTTGCGTCGGCCTGCAAGACGTCGACCGCGCGCGCATCGAGCATGCGGCGGAAATAGTCCAGCGTGTAGCCGTACTCGCCTGCGGCAACTTCCATGGCAGCGGGAACGGTTTTACGCAACGAGGACAGGCCCGCAAGATCGTCCGATGACACCGGTTCCTCGAACCATTCAACGCCGCATTCGGCGAAGATAGCGGCGAAGTGAAGCGCCTGCTTTTCTGAAAATGCCCCGTTTGCATCGACGAATAGTCCGCTCTCGCCGATCGCCTCACGCGCCCTGCGCACTCGCTCGGGATCGCGCTCGGGCGCAGTTCCGATTTTCATCTTGACCCAGCGGCAACCGTCTTCTGCAACCCACGCCCCCAGTTGTTCGCTTAACTGAGCATCGGTGTAGGTGGTGAACCCTCCGCTACCGTAGATCGGTATGCTTTCACGAGCGGCACCCAGCGAAAGCACGAGCGGCCGGTCCAACAGTTTTGCTTTCAAATCCCAGAGCGCACAGTCGATGGCCGAGATCGCCGTCGCAGCCATGCCCTCTCGTCCGAGATTACGCACGCGCGTTTGCATGCCAGTCCATAGCGCTTGAATGTCCCACGCATCGTGGTGCAGCACCGCGTCCGCGAGCGCACCCCGGACCAGTCCGACTATGCTCGCGTCGGAGTAGGTATAGCCGATGCCCGTCATACCGCCGGCGTCCACCTCAACCACCACGAGCGTCGATGCATGCCATGCGAACGTGCCATCGGCTTCCGGGAAGTCAGTGGGAATCGAAAAAGCATCCGCCCGGACGTCGGTGATCGTTGCTTCGTGCGTTGAGGTTTTCATGGTTCGCAACCGCGGTGCGTCGTTCGAGTTAATTGTCCTTGCTGTCTTTATGGCCAGGCAGCACGGCGCTCAGCACCTGCTTTGCGGTGTCGAGCAATATGTGGCTCTCGTTCGGATCGCCCGTGAGCAGGCTCGACGCGAAAGCTTTGGCTTGTGCCAGCGTGATGTGCGGCGGCAGTGGCGGCACATTCGGGTCGGCCTTTACTTCGAGCACGACAGGCCGATCTGCGGCGAGCGCCTCGTCCCATGCCGCGCCCATCCGATTCGCATCGTCGACGTATATTCCCTTGAGCCCAATGAGTTCCGCGAACTTGTGATACGGCACGGAGGGAATGTCCTGCGAAGCCTCGAACTTCGGATCGCCCTCCATGACGCGCTGCTCCCAGGTAACCTGATTCAAGTCCTGGTTGTTCAGCACCATGCAAATCCAGTGCGGATTCGCCCACTGCTTCCAGTACTTTGATACCGTAATGAGTTCGGCCATGTTGTTC
>NZ_JBAUSA010000165.1:0-5095 GCF_049581465.1 Caballeronia sp.
GGTGTCGGGAAGCGGCGGCGTGGGCTCGGCCATCGCTGCTTCGCTGGCGGCGGCGGGCGTGGCGTCGCTCGCGTTGTTCGATCTCAACGAGGCGTCGGTCGAGGCGCTTGCAGGCAGGCTGCGCACGCACTACCCGGCGCTGACCGTGACAACCGGATCGAAGGACCCGGCGGGCTTCGACGTGATCGTCAACGCGACGCCGCTTGGCATGCGCGAAGGCGATCCGCTTCCATTCGATGTCGCGCGCATCGCACCTGAAACGTTCGTCGGCGAAGTCGTGATGAAGACGGAATACACGCCGTTGTTGCGCGCTGCGCTCGATAAGGGCTGCACCGTGCAGGTCGGCACCGACATGCTGTTCGAAATGATTCCCGCCTATCTTGAGTTCTTTGGCTTCGGGACGGCGACGCCCGACGCACTGCGCGCCGTGGCGCAGATCAAGTACTGACACCGGGCCCCGTCCTCACAGCACGTTCAGCATGGCGAGGGCGGTCTCCTGTAGCGGTTGCAGGACACGGCGCAGCGCGGCTTCCGTCGTCTCGCGCCCCATTGGCATGTTGGTGCTTAGCGCGGCCACCACTTGCCCGTGACGATCCTTCATCGGCACGGCGATCCCGCGCACACCCACTTGCAACTGCTGTTCGATGACCGCGAAGCCGTCCGCGCGCGCCTGCCGGATCTTCTCGTGCAAGCGCACCTTGTTGATCAGCGTATGCGGCGTGAACGGCGCCAGGGCGGTCGTTTCAAGCCAGTTGCGCACGGCTTCGTCGTCGTCTCTGTGAGCGAGCAGCACGAGGCCCGGCGACGTTAGCGGAGCGGGCACGCGAGCGCCGAGCACGAAGCCCGTGGTCATCACCCTCGACGCGCCATTGCGCGCGATGAATACCAGTTCCCAGTCGTCGAGCACGCTGACGTAGACCGACTCATCCAGGGTCGCGCTGAGCTGCTGCAAGTACGGTTGCACTGTGCGTGGAAGGCGCGCCGAATCGAAATACGACCAGCCCACGCGCAGCACGCGCGGCGTAAGCCAAAACAATTTGCCATCGCTCTGGAGATAGCCGAGATGTTCCAGGGTGAGTAGATAGCGTCGCGCCGCCGTGCGCGTCATGCCGGTTCGCGCGCCCGCCTGCGTGGGCGTCATGCGCGGATGCTGGTCGTCGAACGCTTCCAGCACCCCCAGTCCTTTCTCCAGTCCCGCTATCCAGTCGCGCCTGTCGAGCGGCGGCTTCGTCACGATCATGTCCCCCTAGTTTCGTTCGATCGGTGCATACGTCGGCACGTTTCATCGTTCGATGTTTGTGCTCTGGATCGAGTCGCCCGGGTATCCGTGCTAACCCGTGTAACGCACGTTTATCGATCCGTATCGTTCGATTATCGATCGCGATGACGGCGCTTTCTATTGCTTGAGCGAGGCTCGAATCCTATGCTCCATTCACCGCGCGCCACTTTGCCTGACCGGCATCATCCACAGCCCGGACGACGCGCTATTCAATGAGAAACGGAGACCCCTCGTGAGCCTTGCCGTAGACACGCAGCACGTAACTTCCGCCCGAAGCGCGAAAAACCAGGCACGCCATGCCGCGCTGGGCAGCTTCGTAGGTGCAGTCGTCGACTGGTACGACTTCCTGTTGTACGGCATTGTTGCCGCGATCATCTTCAACACGGAATTCTTTCCGCAGGTCAGCCCGGCGATGGGCACGCTCGCCGCGTTCGGCACATTCGGTGTCGGCTTCCTGTTTCGTCCGCTCGGCGGCTTCGTGTTCGGTCACTACGGCGACAGGCTCGGCCGCAAGCGCATGCTGGTTTTAACCGTGATGCTCATGGGACTTTCCACCGCGACGATCGGCCTGTTGCCATCATTCGCGTCGATCGGCTGGTGGGCGCCCGCGCTGCTTGTCGCCCTGCGCGCAGTCCAGGGTTTCGCGGTCGGCGGCGAGTGGGGCGGCGCGGCATTGATGGCGGTCGAAAGCGCGCCAGAGAAGAAAAAGGCCTTCTATAGCAGCGGCGTGCAGGTCGGTTACGGCGTGGGCCTGATCCTCGCAACGGGCATCGTGTCGATTCTCAGCCAGACCATGGACAACGAGTCGTTCAGAAGCTGGGGCTGGCGCATCCCGTTCCTGTTCAGCGTCGTGCTGGTCCTGATCGGGCTGTGGGTTCGTTCGAGCATGGATGAATCAAAGGAATTCGTCCAGAAGGTGGCGAGCAAAGCCCCGGCCGGGCGACGCGCTCGCCTGCCAATCCTGGAAGCCTTGCGGCAGCATCCGAAGGCCTTCCTCCTGATCATTGCGTTGCGGCTGGCCGAGCTGTTCACCATGTACATCGTGACTGCGTTCGCCCTCAGCTATTCGACGAGCAACCTCGGCATGCCGCGCCAGTTCTTCCTGAACGTCGGCTTGCTGGTCGGCGCGATCAGCTGCATCTCGATTCCGATCTTCGCCATGCTCGCCGACCGCTTTGGCCGTCGTCGCGTGTACATCATCGGCGCTGTGGTCGGCATGTTGAGCGCCGTGCCGTTTTTCCTCGCGCTCGAAGCACGCTCGACCGTGTGGATCGTATTCTTCGCCGTGATGCTCGCCAACGTGGCGCACGACATGGTGGTGAGTGTGCAGCAACCCATGTTTACCGAGCTCTTCGGCACCGAGTACCGGTACAGCGGCGCGGGCGTGGGCTATCAGGTGGCGAGCGTGGTCGGCGGGGGCTTTACGCCGTTTATCGCCGTCGCACTGGTGAGCCTGGCCGGCGGTTCATGGCATCCCGTCGCGGCCTACCTCGCGCTCGGCTGCTTGCTGTCGGTGCTCGTCGCTGCCAAGATGAAGACGCGCTAAGCAAACTTGAAGATTGCAGAGGGCCCACAATGCTACGTTCAATCGCCACGGTCTCGATCAGCGGCACGCTCGTCGAGAAGCTCACCGCCATCGCGAAGGCCGGATTCGACGGCGTCGAGATATTCGAAAACGATCTTCTGTACTACGACGGATCACCCGCCGACGTCAGGCAGATGTGCGCCGACCTCGGCCTGAAGATCATGTTGTTCCAGCCTTTCCGGGACTTTGAAGGCGTCTCGGCGGAACAGCTCGCACGCAATCTCGAACGGGCGCGCCGCAAGTTCGAATTGATGCACGAGCTGGGCACGGATCATGTGCTCGTCTGCAGCAACGTCTCGGCACAATCGGTCGGTGGCGACGCGTTAATCGTCGACCAGTTGGGAAAACTCGCAGACCTGGCGCGATCGGAAGGCGTGATGGCAGGTTACGAGGCACTTGCGTGGGGCCGGCATGTCAACTCATACAAGCACGCATGGCGGCTTGTAGACACCCTGGATCATCGGAATCTCGGTCTTATTCTCGACAGTTTCCATACGCTTTCCATCGGCGACACCGTCGATGAAATCGCCCGCATTCCAGGCGAGCGAATCACCTTCGTGCAGGTCGCCGACGCGCCGAGGATGGCAATGGACGTGCTCGAATGGAGCCGCCATTACCGCTGCTTCCCGGGCCAGGGCGATCTCGACGTGGCCGGATTTACGCGACAGGTCCTGGCTACGGGTTACGCCGGTCCGCTGTCGCTGGAGGTCTTCAACGACGGCTTTCGGGCCGCGCCCAACGCGGCGACGGCGCTCGACGGTTATCGGTCGCTGCTGTACCTGGAGGAGCAGAGCGGCGGAACATCGGATCGGGCGTTGTTCCATCCGCCTGCGGCGCCCGCGCACGTGGGCTTTCAGTTTCTTGAATTCGCCGTCGATCCGGCCAGCAGCCAGACCCTTGCGCAGTGGCTTGAGCACATGGGATTCCGGGTGGCGGGACGGCATCGGTCGAAGCATGTCACGCTGCATCGGCAGGGCGATGCCTGCATTCTCCTGAACGAGGAATCCGGATCGTTTGCGAGCGCATTTCACCAGGCACACGGCTTGTCGGCGTGCGCGTCGGCGTATCGCGTGGACGATGCCGCGCAAGCCTTCGAGCGGGCCGCAGCGTTCGGCTACGCCCCGTTTTCCGGCGGGGTAGGTCCGAACGAGCGCGTGGTGCCGGGTGTGCAGGCACCCGACAACAGCCTTCTCTATTTCGTCGATGAAGCGCCCGGCGAGCCCACGCTCTACGAGACCGACTTCAATTTGACTGACCCGGGCGAGGGCAGTCGCGCCGACGGGTTGCGCCGTATCGATCATGTCTGCCTGAACATTCCCGCTGACGCGCTCGACACATGGGTGCTGTTCTTCAAGACCGCGCTCGGTTTCGACGCCGAACCTTCAATGCTCTTGCCTGATCCGTACGGCCTTGTCCGAAGCCGGGCCGTGCGCAGCGGCAACGGTTCGGTACGGATTGTGCTGAATGCGTCGGCGGACCGGCATACATCGGTCGCGGAATCGCTTTCGACTTATCGGGGCACCGGGCTCAATCATGTCGCCTTTGCGACCGACGACATCTTCGCGGCCGTTGCGCGCTTGCGCGAACAGGGCGTGCCGCTGTTGCGCATTCCGCGCAACTATTACCACGATCTCGAAGCGCGCTATGGACTCGATGAAACCCTGCTTGAACAGATGCGCGAGGGCGGGATCCTGTACGACCGCGACAGCGAAGGCGGCGAATTTTTCCAGATTTACACGGAGCAGTTCGCCGAGCGCTTCTTTTTCGAAGTGGTGGAGCGCAGGGGCGCCTACGACGGCTACGGTGCCGTCAACGCCCCGGTACGGCTCGCGGCTCACGCGCAACGCCGCATTCAGGAGCCCCCGGCGTAATGTGCGGCCAGCGCTGACCGCTGACCGCTGACGATACGCGCTTTGACACGTCCATGCCGGGAACGATAATCTGTCGCCGATGCGCCGCCGCTATTCAAGCGCCGCGATCCGGCGCGGGGCGGCGACGACCCGACCCGCGTCGCGAATGTGGTCCGGACTTCTTCCAAGGTGACTGTCATTGATGAACATTGACGCTTCTCTGCCTGACCCAGCCACCGCGCCCCCGCCGCAGGACAGCGACAATCCCCTGGGCATAGCGGGTCTCGAATTCGTCGAATTTTCCAGTCCCGATCCGGTCCGCTTGAGCCAGCTCTTCGAACTGCTCGGTTTCACGCGAGTGGCGCGGCATGTCAGCAAGGA
>NZ_JBAUSA010000166.1:0-3457 GCF_049581465.1 Caballeronia sp.
GTGTCGGTCGGATCGCGGGGAGGGGCACGGGATTTGGCGGTGCTGGCGATGTCGCGGCGAGGGGTACGACCGGCTGGGGCTCCGCGCTCAATAGCTCTGCAGTGATCGTCCGGGATTCGAGCGGCCGTTCGATGGTCCTGTCGTGCACCGCGATCATCCATGCGAGCAAGCCCGCATGGACGAGGATCACAGAGCCCAGCACGACAACAATACGACGGCACCGCGTCACGGATGACGCGATGGGTCTGGTGGGCGCTATCGCAAGCGGCAGTATCACAGTCGTGGCCGGGCAAGGGCTGAATCGTGGGCGGAGGACGACCCATCCATAGATTCGTAGCCTGATGGATCTCAAGGTTAACCCCGGCATTTCCTATCGCCCGAGCCATGCACCGTTGCCGTGCTCCTTGACTGGCGTCCCCGCTACGAGCCTGAACTGCTAGCCCGCATTGCTGGCTGAACCGTCGTCTCGTTCCAGTTTGCCAAGTCCGTCTCCATTCTCCACCCGAACAAGCCAGCTTCGAAACCAACAGTAGTACGCATCGCCTCAATTCGGGAAATTCTCCCGCCGCGCGTCCGTTGTCAAACAATCATCCGCTGGGCAACCTTGGTGCCGCCACCAGGATTGAATCGATAAATACGCCGTTCGTCGTAATACCGTCTGGAAAAGAGGGACGGCTTCGCCTACGCTTAAAAAGGCCGGCTTTCTGGTGAGAAAGCGCAAACCGGTTTCCATCTCCTGCAGCCGACCCGCCCTAACCAGGCAATCGACGCTTTGAATTCGAACGCGTTCTGCTCAGAGCGCAGCCGATAGGGTTGTGCCATCCCGCATTCGACTCCCCCGCGAGGCAGGCGATGTCGCATTCGCATGACGAATACCCGAAGCCAAGAAAAAACCAGGAGATACTCATGCATGCATCCCGCGGTACCTTATCTGTTTGCGTCTGTGTGTTTCCGCTGATGCTCGGCGTATCCACCGCATTCGGCGCAGACGAGGTGAAAAACAGCGCAACGACGACGTCGGCGCCGATGCCGGCCATGCTCCAGCCGGTGACCCAGCAGGAACTCGACGGGGCTGCCCGCAATGCTGCCGACTGGCTTCATTCGAACGGCTCCTACGCACAGACGCGCTACTACCCCGGCGCGCAGATCAACAAGACCAACGTTGCAAGACTGAAGCCGGCTTTCATCTTCCAGACGGCCGTCAACGAATCGATGGAAACGGCGCCGATCGTTTCGCACGGAGTCATGTTCATTACGACGTCGTTCAATCACGTGTACGCGGTGGACGCAGTGACCGGCAAGGAGTACTGGCATTACAAGCACAAGATGGGGCCGATCACGACATTTTGCTGCGGACCTAACAACCGCGGCGTAGCGATATCGGGCGACCGGCTGTTCATGGGAACTTTGGATTCCAAACTGGTTGCGCTGGATGCGAAGACCGGCAACGTCCTGTGGGAAAGCCAGATTGGCGACCCGGAACTCGGCTACTCGGAGACGATGGCGCCGACCGTGGTCGAAGACAAGGTGCTGATCGGCACCAATGGCGGCGAGTATGGGATCCGCGGGTTCGTCAAAGCCTTCGACGCCGCGTCCGGAAACTTGCTGTGGACGTTCTACACGATCCCGGAAACTGGCCAGGAGGGCGTCTGGGCGACCAAGGACGCGACCGGCCGGGACATGAAACGCAATATCGACGCCGAAAAGCAGCAGCTTGCCGGCAAGGGCGGGGACTTCTACAAGACGCTGGGTGGCGGCGTGTGGATGACGCCTGCGATCGACCGGGACACGCGCACTGTCATTTTCGCGGTCGGCAATCCGTCTCCGGACCTGTATGGGGCCGTTCGTCCCGGAGACAATCTCTATACGGATTCGCTCGTCGCGATCGACCTCGACACCGGCAAATACAAGTGGCACTACCAATACATCGCGCATGACATCTGGGATCTCGATGCGGTGAGCCCACCGATCCTCGTCGACGTCCGCGACACCGACGGCCACATGATCCCTGGCGTGATCCACGGCGGAAAGACCGGGCACGTGTACGTCCATGATCGTCGCACCGGCCGGCTGATCCGCTTCTCGCAAGCGATGATTCCGCAGGAAAACATGTGGACGCTGCCCACCGCCGAGGGCGCGCGGATGTTGCCGGGCGCCAATGGCGGCGTCGAATGGTCGCCGATGGCGTTTGACCCGCAGACACGCCTCGCTTACGCGGCGAACCTGCATCAGCCGATGACCTATCAGGTCGAAGACGCGGCCTATCCGGGCGGCAGCAAGCTGTGGCTCGGCGGCGCGTTCAAGACCATTGCGTCGGAGGCGCAATGGGGCAAGCTGGTCGCGGTCAATATCGACACCGGCAAGATCGCGTGGTCCTACAAGACCGAGCAACCGCTGATCGGCGGCGTGCTCGTGACCGCCGGCGGCCTCGTGTTCAACGGGGAGGGCAACGGCTTGTTCCGGGCTTTCGACGCGTCGACCGGCAAGATGCTGTGGGAATTCCAGTGCGGCGCTGGCGTAAACGCACCTGCGGTGTCGTACACGATCCACGGCAAGCAGTACGTTGCCGTCGCAGCGGGCGGCAATACGCAGATCGACTTCAAGCGCGGCAATACCGTTGTCGTATTCGCGTTGCCGTGAGCCGGACTACGGCAGTCGCCGCCAGAGACGCACACCCCTATCGCCGCGCAGGTTTGATGTGGGCGAGCTTGGCTGTTGCTTGCGTTGCCGCCGGGTGGTTCCCCACCGGCGCCCACGCTGACGTTGCCGCCGGACAGGCGAAGGCTGCGGTATGCGTGGCCTGCCATGGCCCCATGGGCAATTCGACCAACCCCGACTACCCGATCCTGGCAGGACAAACCGCGCGCTACCTCTACCTGGAACTGCGGGACTTCAAGGAGGGACGCCGCAGCGATCCGCGCATGACGCCGATGGCCGCCGGATTGTCACGCGAGGACATGATGGATCTCGCCGATTATTTCGCCGCACAGCGGCCCGCACCCGTGCCGTTCAAGGCCGATCCGGTCAGGATCGACGCAGGACGTCGCAAAGCTGCGGAGGTGTTGTGCACGATGTGTCATCTGGGCGGCTTTACCGGGCAGAACGAGATTCCGCGTGTCGCTGGACAGTACGATCAGTACATCGTCAAGCAATTGAACGATTTCCGCGCACGCAGGCGGACCAACGATGCGGGCAACATGACGAGTGTCACGAAAGGGCTGTCCGACGAGGACATCGAGAGCCTGGCTGCCTATATCGCCAATCTGCAGTAGCGGCGGCGTTGCGTTGCGTCGCACGCAACGCATGCGGTCCGCCTGAACGCGAGTGAGAACAATGAGACGAACTGTTAGAGGGTTAGCGTGCCTCGCGCTGCTGGTTGGCGCATTCGGCGCTGGTCTGCCGGCGAGCGTGATGGCCGCCGACGCGGCGCTGAACCAGCAACTGCTCTCTGCTGCCA
>NZ_JBAUSA010000167.1:0-1715 GCF_049581465.1 Caballeronia sp.
CGTCTCAATCAGTCGATGTGCGTGTTTGAAAGCCTCCACGATCGCGCGATACGCGCTCTCGCGCGTTCCGGCATCGGGGGCACGAAGCGCATATGAAAGATGAAAGGTCGCGACGACCAGACGCCCATCGTGTTCGATCGCGTCGCCAATCGAAGCCTGCAATTTCACCGTGGATTTTTGCAGCACCGACTTCAACGCGGTCGTGCCCAATGCAACGACGACGGTGGGATCGTGCTCCGCCATTTCGCGTTCGATCCAGTAGTGGCAGGCATCCACTTCCCGTTGCGCCGGTGTTTTGTGCAGGCGTCGCTTGCCACGCGGTTCCCACTTGAAATGCTTGACCGCGTTGGTTACATACACTTGCTTGCGGTCCACGCCGGCCTCGATGAGCGACGCTGTCCAACAAGGCGTCAGCAAGACCGACAAACGGCTTACCTCGCAGTTCTTCCTGATCGCCGGGTTGTTCTCCGATCACCATCAATGGCGCTCGATGCGGACTCGAACCCGGAACGGCCTGCGTCGCCGCTTGCCACAGCGCGCAGCGTCGGCATTGATCGAGGCGCTGCGATTGCTGGTCCGCACGAATGCCAATGGGCAGGGAAGCCATGGCTGCATCAGCCGGCAGCGCTGCGCGCTTGCGCCAGCGTGAGTGTGGATCGCATGGCTTCCGCCAGGCGCGCGGTGGGAGCTTCGCGGTCGCACGCTACGGCTGCTCCAACAAGCCCATCTTTCATCAGATAGGCGATGAAAGCCTGCGTATTGAGATCGCCGTCGATCACCACCTCGTCGTGCTCGCTCGCGTGGCCGAGATATTCAAAGCGCTTGCCGAAGTGATAAGTCCAGAAATACGGCACGCCCGTGTAATGCTCGTTGCCACCGGCCATGTTCAGCGCCGCGACACGCGCCTGCTGCTGGGCGACGCGCCAGTGTTCTATGCGCAGTGTCTTGTCCGAGCGCGGCAGCGAGAATTGCGCGATGTCGCCGGCTGCATAGAGACCGGGTGCGGCTTGCATCGATGAATCCACGGGAATGCCGCCGTCATCGGCAAGCACGATCCCGTTTAGGAAATCCGTAGCGGGGCGCACGCCCGTTCCAACGATCACGACCTCCGCCGGCAGTCGTTCGCCGCTCTCGAGTTCTGCTTCTCTCACGACACCATCGCCCAGGAATGCCGCGACCTTGGAATCCATGCGAAAGACGACGCCGTTTTTTTCGTGCAGCCGCTGGAACATCCCGCCGAGTTCATTGCCGAATTGTGAGCCGAGCGGCACTTTTCCCGGCGCGACGATAGTTACGTCCATCCCTCGCTTTCTCAATGACGATGCAACCTCCAGTCCGATGAAACTTGCCCCGACGATCAGCGCCTTTCGCAGGCCGTCCAGCGATGCAAGAATAGTCGTGGCATCGTCATGGGAACGCAACGTGAACACGCGGTGCAGGTTCGAACCGGGCACGTCCATCGGTTTCGCAATGCCGCCCGTGCAGATCAGCGCGACGTCGTAGCTTAAGACGCGTTCGTGTGGCAAGCAGATTTGCTTCTTAGCAGCGTCGAGTTTCACGACCTCTGCTTCAACGCGTTCAATACGCTGTGTCGAAAGGAAATCGTCCGGCAAAAGGGGCGAAATCTTCTCGGGAGGCATGTCGCCGGCAAGCACGAACTTGCTGAGCGCCGTGCGATCGTAAGGCATGCCGCGTTCGCGTCCGATCAACAAAAG
>NZ_JBAUSA010000168.1:0-2692 GCF_049581465.1 Caballeronia sp.
GGGATAACGGCGGATATTAGAATACCGAAATTGCAATGTCAACGCGGAAAACATGCTGCAGTGCAAGGTGTTTTTTCCTGAGTTCTCACTGGACACCGCACCGCAATCGATCTGATCGACGCGACAAATTCCTCTGGGCACGGACACGACAGGACCTCACAATGATTACCGTCGCTGCGTGTGCACGGCTCACGGCTCACGGCGAGTCTAGACTTGAAGTACAACGAATTATCTCGCCCGTGCATGGGTTGCCCATCCGAAAGCGTCTTGAAATTCAACTCATCCGCAAATCGCTTTGCACAGGTGCCCAGCATTAACGATATTTTCCCACCGGAATAAAGATTTCCGCGCTTACTCCCCTGCGGCAACGCCAAGTTTGAATGCATCCTCGCTAACGCCTCGAAACCCAGGACGATCAACCGGTAATCGGCAACGACCCTCCTAACGATTTGCTATTGATTCAGCGAATCGATATTCTCAAGCTAGGGAAAGCGGACCCTTTCATGGCGACTGAGCTGGCTTTGTTGGTGCGTCTCGTCATCGGCATCCTCCCTGAACCGTTCACCAGATTACATTTTCAACGTAGAACCTTGGCGCGGCGTTCTGACTGCGTGCGCCCGTAGAACCAGGACACGTGACCGTTGGAGCGCTGTCTGTCTCGATCTCTAAGTGGCGGTGGAAGGCATGGACATGTTTCGAAATATCAAGATTTTTGTTGAGGTGGCTGAGGGCTCAAGCTTTACAGCGGCCGCCGTGCGACTGGGTACCACAACCGGTTACATCTCGCGGTCCATCTCCGAACTGGAATCCCATCTGCGAACGCGCCTCTTGAACCGGACCACGCGTCGAATTGCTTTGACCGAAGCGGGCGAGCGATATTTGCACAGGTGCTACGGCATCCTTGCGTCCCTTGCCGAAGCGGAGGCCGAAGCATCTGACGCGCATGCCCGGCCGGCGGGAACGCTTCGCGTTCATGCCATGGCGAGCATTGGGCAAAATTATGTCGTTCCTGCCATCGTTGCTTATCAAGAACGCTATCCGGCCGTCTCCATCGACTTGACCCTCTCGCAGAACTCTCCCGATCTTTTGGAAGAGGGTTATGACGTCGCTCTGCGCCTGGCCCCCAATTCGTTGCCGGACTCGGCCTACATCATGCAGTCGTTGGGTACGATTTACAGCGTGCTATGCGCATCCCCCGCGTACCTGGAGGCCCACGGGGCTCCAAAGTCCGCGGAAGACCTGTCGCATCACATGTGTCTCCAGGTGGCGTTGCCAGTTTGGCCATCGGACCGGTGGCTTTTGAAAGGTCCTGGTGGCGACCATGAAGTCGTTCTCCCCAGTGCGAGATTCAAAGTCAATCTCCCCGATGCCATGGCCGCAGCTCTTCACGGAGGAATGGGGATTGGTGCGTTGCCAACACTGACCGTGATATCCGCATTGCGCGCCGGTACGCTTGTTCGCGTACTGCCTGAGTATCAACTGCAGCACCTGAACGTCTTCGCCGTCTACGCGTCCCGTCAATACCTGGACGCGAAAATAAAAACCTGGGTGCAATTCCTGCGCGAATGGCTAGCCTCGACGATGTCTACCGACAACGCGGAAATTCAAGGAATTGTAGAGCGGCCTCAAATGTGAACTGCGACGTCAGCTACGCATCTGACAATACGGGACTCTCCTCCTGTTCGCGCGGGCCCTCGTGATCAGCAGAAACAGTCGACGTGTCAGCGCGGAAGAACTCTGCGCAGAAATCGACAAATGTTCTAAATCTTGCCGGCATCAGCTCACGGTGCGAATAGAAAAGACAAATCTCGTCGCTGCTTTCGGAGCTCGAACAGTTCGGAAGGATATGAATCAGGTTCGCCATCGCGATATCTTCGCGAACCATCGCTTCCGGAAGCGTCGCGATACCGGTCCCGGCAAGAGCCGCTGCACGCAACGAAACTTCGTTCCCGTCCATAGAAGACATCGGCAGGATACTTACTCGCCGCCCATCCTCAAACAAGTCGATGAAGTTGCTATCCTTTTGCCTCGACTCCGGATCGAACAACAGGAAGTACTCTCCCAGCTCTGAAACGTATTCGGGTGTTCCGTACTGCTTTAGATATGCCGGTGACGCTACCCATATTCTCGACGATTTTGTCAGCGTCCGGCGGATGACAGCAGATTGTTCGACCAGGTGGGGTGGCAGTATTGCGATATCGAAGTGACCATCGTATAAATTGACTGCTTTGTCCTGAACCGAGACCACTAGATTCACGTGCGGTGCTAAAGCACGGTAATGTGAGACCAGGCGCGAAAAAGTCTCGTTTAGCAGCATTGGATGCACTACAAGCCGGAGTCTGCCACTATCAACTTCGCGCTCCTGCGTGATACGCCGGTTCGCCTCGTCTAGCTCGTCGATAATACGGCAACAACTCAAGTAGTAAGGTTGAGCCTCTTCCGTCAGCGTGACCGACCGCGTAGTTCTATGCAACACGCGCGTCTGGATGGTTGCCTCAAGCCTCGCGATGGCTTTTGAAATAGACCCGGTCGTTACGCCCAGGGAGATGGCGGCCTTACTAAAGCTACGGTGCTGTGCTGCCGCAACAAACGCGCGCAGCATGTAGAGTTGGTCCATGATCCATCTCAACGTTGATTAAATGCAAGTGGGCGGCCGCTCATCGAACTCATGCTCTAACAATGGTCAACCACC
>NZ_JBAUSA010000169.1:0-3469 GCF_049581465.1 Caballeronia sp.
TCATGGACACCAACACAGCAGAAGGTACGTTGAAAGAAGCAGCGGGCAAGGTTGAAGAAGCAGTAGGCGGTATGGTCGGCGATGCGGCCACCCAGATGTCCGGGAAAGCACGCGAATTAAGCGGTAAGGCGCAGCAACTCTGCGCGGATACCACCAGCCTCGTGCGAGACGCGACAGCTGAGAGTCCATTCGCGGTGTTGGGCATCGTTGACGCCGTCAGCTTTATCGCCGGCGTGATGTGGGCGAACAGTGAGAGTTTTTCTTCCCGGGTTTATCCAAAGCATTCGAGAGCTAACGATCGGGCGTATTAGGCTAGCGCAGTCGTGGTAGGGAAACCGGACAGACAAGCGCATCTCACCGGATGCCGGTCCCGTGTTCTTGCGCACGCCCACCGCGGGGCTACTCGCTATAGTGCTCGTCGGCTCGCTCATCATCGGGCCGAGGCAGATCTTGCAGCCTGAAAAAAACAGTTGGTGCGCACAAGCAGGATCTGCGGCATTTCATCCAGGAGTAGTTTCGAAGGCGCTAAGCAAGCAAGCGCGCGCGTCTACGAGTCCCAATCTAAAGATGGCTTTTGAAACTCATCTTCACGAAACTCATGGCCAAATCGAGCGCAACGATCAAGCAGTGGAGGCGTCCGGCATCTGTTGGTGGAAGTCGTTAAAAACGCTGGGACGCCGGCAGTATCGAGTTATCTATATCGCGCAGATCCTGCGAGCAGGAGGCGCTATGCGATGCACCGTCGTTCTTTAGTTCGATGATGGCGATTCGACCGCATTGCGTCGAGTCGAATTGGCGCGACTGCACCGAGATGTTGCGGACCCCAAACCCGGCGACGTAGGCCTGTCTCTCGCCGATGGGAAGACGCTGCTGCAGACAGTCCAGCAGCAATTTGCAATGGCTCAGATCCAGCAGTTTTGCGAGCTGCGTCGGACGTGCCGAGCGTGCGGTGCGTCGCGCCGACGTCATGACGACAGCTATGCTCCGAGCTGAAGACCACGCTTGGCAAGGTCTTCTACTGCCGCGAGCGATGGAAGGCTTGCGATTGCGGTGCCGACGAGTCACGTTACGTCTCGCCGCTGAAGAACTACCTACCTGAGTCAAGTACCGGCGAACTGCGATGGTTGCACGCAACCCTCGGAGCCTCGATGCCGTATCGTCAGGCGATGCGAGTCATGCAGTTGCTGTTTCCGACGAGCGGCCGTGACAATCACGTCACCCTCTGTTGTTGTCCGTTAATTCTGCTAGCGGTGTCCATAGATAATGCTAGCGGAAAAATGGCTGTAAAGCTTATCCACCAAGGCTTAGCGCGAAAATTACGGCGTTTGACGATGTTGCGTTTTGGCAACGAGAAAGCTATGTCATGTCCGTTAATTTTGCTAGCGCGTTGAATCTGCCCTTTAATTCCGCTAATGCGCCATTCCTCAATATCTCGTCTATTAAAATGTATTCCTAAATAATAGATCGTGAATCGAAACAAAAACATCATGTTTTAGGGCACGTGCGCATCTATGATTGGGAGAAGGATTTAACGAGTCCCTCCAAGCTACGTTGGGCGAGATGGCGCGGCGCCGCGCTAGCATAATTAACGGGCACGATTAGCGTTCTTGTGGACATCGCTAGCGCTAATAGCGGACTTCAACAGGTACGCTGGCGCCGAGGCCGGTGAATACGCTCTGAGCCGCTGAAACGCGGGTCAGTTCATCCGAGGCTGAATTCGGCAACGCGACGGAAATGAAGAAAACGGCCAGCATGGCAATCAGTATGGATGCCAGCCACGCGGTGACGTACGTCATGGTTTTCTCCGGGAAATCTCGGGTTGCACGTGCCTACTGACAACCTCCAGCAACGAGCGCGCCGCACCCACTGAGTCGATGAACAATTTGTGCAGAGTCGTGAAGAGTGACGGCGCACGCCCTGAACGACACTAAACGGCATGACTTCAGATTAGATGCGTACGGCGCTTTTTACAGCCCTACTTACGCAGGGTCCCGATGTAGCGATGTAGGGTGCTTGACGCAGAAGCGCAAAGCGGCGCGACGGTCGAATCTCCTGTGACATCGGCCTTACGCGGCCTATAACTCAGGAGGCAGGACGGACCTGTTCCGGTCTCGCAAGCGACATGCTCTGCCCCGTCCGGCCTACGGCCTGCACATTTGGACGCGCACCGACGCGCACGGGCACGCTCAAATGCGTGCGCGACGCGCTCACTCCGAGGGCGTCCAGTTCCGCCCTCGTTCCTTCGTGGGCGTTTGTGGAGCACGCACAGAAAACGGCAAGTTGCTCACGGAATCTTTCAGGCGACACGCCTTGGTTTCAAAGGAGCATCGAAATGAAATCTCGCTTGTCATTGCTAGTGGCGTGTGACTGTTCGCAATCGCGGGCGGAACGATTGCGCAGCAAGGTCGGCCGAACGTTCAGCAAGGCACCCTGTCTTCCGGGCAGGCGGCGTTGATGCAGGATGCAAACGCGTCGGCCCAATCGCGTTCCGACACATCGTATGGCGGCATGCCCGACAGGCGTCGCGCGACGAGCAGCATGTCGAGCGTCCGGCAATGTACCGGCGGCCCGCAATGCAATGTTTTCTTTGGTCAGTGAGAGGCCAATGAGGGTTCGTAAGCGAAGCGCCAGGATTCCCGCGCTTCGGCGAATCAATGACCGAGCACTTTGCCGAAGTCGGTATCGAGTCTTGCGAGTGAGCTAGAAATATGCGCGCGATTGTCCTTGATCCAGTTGTCCTGATCGACCACGCGCGTATCCGCTTCCTTTAGCATGCGCGCCATTTCTGCAGGTTGCGGACCGCCTGTCGTCGCGCGATTGTTCACAATCGCGACTGGGTTCAGCGTCGAGCGAAACTCGGCTTCGCTCATCGGCAGATCGCCGGCGTAGGGCGTACCCGCGACCGTCTGCGTGTAGATGCGCTGGGCATCGGCGTAAGGGAAATCGAGCGGTTTGATGTCCTTTTGCCGCGCATATTCCACTACTTCCGATGCGAGATGATGCCCAACCCGAAACGGCAGTTTGTATTTGCGCATGAGAACATCGGCGACTTCCTGCGATGCGGTCCAGTCACTGTTGAGCTCTTCCAGCGCGCGCTCCGGGTTAATCACGAGCGAGTTCATGACTTCGTTCCAGCCCTTGAGCGCGGCGATGCCGCTTTCGATCATCTCCGTGTTGGCCTTCACGTTCTTCGGATCGCTCATGCCGGGCGGTAGGTTATGCGCCTGCATGACAACGCCTTCGGCCTGCGATATCGCCGTCGATGCATCCGTGCGCGTGCGGATCAGCAATCCCGGGTTGCGCTTTTGCGGCATCGCGCTCGATACATATGTGTTGTCGCCGCCTTCCTGCAACGACCGTCGATTGCCTGTTTTATAAGGAATTGAGCCACTCCTTCGTGTCGCTTTCATTGATGTGTCTTGCTCAAGCGAACGGCTCTTCGAGGCCGAAGCTTGCCAGTTGGCGGTCG
>NZ_JBAUSA010000170.1:0-7693 GCF_049581465.1 Caballeronia sp.
CTGCTTCAGACGCCGTCGCTCGAAGCGCGGTTGCAGGAGCGGCTGATCGCGCCGCTGGCAGCGGCGATTGCCGCGCGGCGTGCAGTCAAGGAGACGCAGGCCGCGCGGACGAAGGTCGAATTCTTTACGATGGTGAGGGGAGACTGATGGGAACTGCTAACCATTCCGACGCAGCGCCGCAGCGCATCGACTTGAGTACGTTGACACCCGGTTTCAGCGATGGGGTCCACGACTCGCAAGGGGTATTTCGCGCGCTGCTGGAAGCCTTGTCGCGCCCCGGCACCATCGTTTCGATCGATGCCGTGTTGCGCGACCTCCGTACGCAAGGCACCGTTCCCTTGGCAGTACTCGCGTCGTTGCTCGCGCTTGCCGACTATTCGACGCCTGTATTCCTGCAGCACGACGATAGTAGCCTGAGCGATGCGGTGCGTTTTCACACCGGCGCGCCCTTGACAACAGATAGCAAGAAGGCAGCTTTCGCGTACTTGCACGATGCCGCTTCGATGCCGTCACTCGATGCGTTTTCCCTTGGCGACGCGGAGACCCCTGAAAACGCGGCGACGCTTTTCATTCGCGTGGAGTCGCTTGAGAACGGTCCGCCGCTGCTATGGAGCGGTCCCGGCATGCCTTGCCCTCGCGCAGTGTGCGTCGCAGGTCTGCCGGACGCGTTCTGGCGCGAACGCGCGGGACTGGCGTCGAAATTTCCTTGCGGCGTCGACTGTTATTTCGTTGCCGGAGGCGCGCTCATCGGCTTGCCGCGCACGACTCAAGTGGGGGTGGACTAATGTACGTCGCAGTCAAAGGCGGGGAACGCGCGATCGAGCATTCGTGGGATTTGCTCGCGACCCGGCGCCGGGGAGACACTGCGCTGGCCGAACTGAGCGTGCCGCAGATTCGCGAGCAGTTGCGGCTTGCCGTGGCTCGCGTGATGACCGAAGGTTCGGTCTACGACGAGGAGCTTGCCGCGCTCGCGATCAAGCAGGCGGCGGGCGATCTGGTCGAAGCGATCTTCCTGCTGCGCGCCTATCGCACCACGTTGCCGCGCTTCGGCTACACGCGGCCGGTGGATACCGGTGCAATGCGCATGGAGCGCCGGATTTCGGCCGCGTTCAAGGATATTCCCGGCGGCCAGATGCTGGGCGGAACTTACGACTACACGCAGCGCTTGCTCGACTTTGCGCTGCTGGCCGACGGCGATGTTCCAGCCGATGCGCCCGCTGGTCCGGTCACGCCCGCGGAGCCAATGCCGCACGTGCTGTCGCTGCTCGACAAGGAAGGCTTGATCGAACAGGAAACGCCGCGACCCGGGGCGCCCGAACCCGGCGACTTGTCGCGCGAACCGCTTGCGTTTCCTGTCGAGCGCTCGACGCGCCTGCAGAACCTCGCGCGTGCCGACGAAGGCTTCCTGCTTGCCATCGGCTACGCAACCCAGCGGGGTTACGCTCATACGCATCCATTCGCGGGCGAGATTCGTCACGGTGAAGTGGCGATCGAACTGGACGTGGAAGAGTTGGGATTCGCGGTCGAGATAGGCGACATCGAATTGACTGAGTGCCAGATGATCAACCAGTTTGCAGGCAGCGGCGAGATCGCGCCCACCTTTACGCAAGGCTACGGTCTCGTGTTCGGTCACTCGGAACGCAAGGCCATGGCGATGGCGCTCGTCGACCGGTCGCTGCGCGCGGGAGAGTTGGGAGAGACGATTGCATCGTCGACGCAAGACCCTGAGTTCGTGCTTTATCACAGTGACAACGTGGAGGCATCGGGCTTTGTCCAACACTTGAAATTGCCTCACTACGTCGACTTTCAATCGGAGCTCGAATTGTTGCGCCGGCTGCGTGCCGCGAAGGTACCGGTACCGAAAGAGCAGATCGAACCCGAAGAGGAGAACGCGGCATGAATGCGCGCGAAGCAGAAACCAGCATGACCGAAGGCTACAACTTCGCGTATCTCGACGAACAGACCAAACGCATGATTCGCCGCGCCTTGTTAAAGGCCGTGGCAGTGCCCGGCCATCAAGTGCCATTCGCGTCGCGGGAAATGCCGTTGCCGTATGGATGGGGCACGGGCGGATTGCAGGTCACGTCGGCTATTATCGGACGGGCGGACACGCTTAAGGTAATCGATCAGGGCTCCGACGAAACCACCAACGCCGTCAATATTCGCCGATTTTTTGCGCGCACCACCGGCGTAGCGACCACAACGCATACCGCGGACGCGACCATAGTGCAGACGCGCCACCGCATTCCGGAACACCCATTGACGGAACGTCAGATCATTGTCTATCAGGTGCCGATGCCCGAGCCGCTGTTCCGGCTTGAGCCGCGCGTGACCGAATGCAGGAAGCTCCATGCGCTCGCGGACTATGGCTTGATCAACGTTAAATACTACGAGGATATCGTGCAGCACGGCAGCATCGCAACGACCTACGATTATCCCGTTCTCGTCAATGATCGATATCTCACGTCGCCCTCTCCCATTCCAAAGTTCGACAATCCGAAGATGCACATGAATCCCGCGCTGCAGCTTTTTGGAGCGGGGCGGGAGCGTCGGATCTACGCGATCCCGCCTTATACGAAAGTGAAGAGCCTCGACTTCGAGGATCATCCGTTCACCGTGCAGCACTGGGATCATGAATGCGCGCTATGCGCATCGACCGAGAGTTTCCTGGACGAGATGATCGTGGACGATGCCGGTACGCGCATGTTCGTCTGCTCCGACAGCGACTATTGCCATGGTCGCCGCGGTGACGGGGAGGCAGCATGATGATGGCGTCTTCAAATACTCCGCTGCTTCGCGCGCGTGGCCTGAGCAAGTTGTACAACGGCCGTGGCGGTTGTGTCGGCGTGGATCTCGACGTGTATCCGGGCGAGGTGCTTTGCATTGTCGGCGAATCGGGCTCGGGGAAGTCCACCTTGCTTAACGCGCTCGCGCTGCGCTCGCCGGTGAATTCAGGTTCGCTCGACTACCGGACATCGGAGGGCGAAGTGCTCGATCTCCTCACGTTGTCCGAGCAGCGCCGCCGGCTCCTTTCGCGCACTGACTGGGGTTTCGTTCATCAAAATGCACGCGATGGATTGCGCAGCGGCGTGTCTGCAGGGGCGAACATAGGCGAGCCGTTGATGGCCGTCGGCGCGCGCCACTACGGCCGGTTGCGCGATGCGGCGTCGGACTGGATGACGCGTGTGGAGCTCGACCCCAAACGTATAGATGAACTGCCTGGTGCGTTTTCGGGCGGCATGCAGCAACGCCTGCAGATCGCGCGCAATCTTGTCACGCAACCGCGTCTTGTCTTCATGGATGAACCCACTGCCGGTCTCGATGTCTCAGTGCAGGCGCGCCTGCTGGACCTGCTACGCAGCCTCACGAGCAAGCTGCACCTTGCCGCAGTGATCGTCACGCACGATATAGGCGTGGCGCGCTTGCTGGCACATCGCCTGATGGTGATGAAAGACGGGCGCGTGGTCGAGAGCGGGCTGACCGACCAGGTGCTGGACGATCCGCAACATCCCTACACACAGACGCTGGTTGCGTCCGTGTTGCCAGCTTAAGGTATGACCATGAACGCCAATACGGGTCTTTCGAATGAACTCGCTTTCGCGCAGCGCGACACCTTGATGTTGCGCGCGCGTGGGATCGAGAAAACTTTTACATTGCACAGCCAGGGCGGCGTGCGCATTGCCGCGCTAGCCGGTGTATCGCTTGATGTTGAACGCGGCGAGTGCGTGGTCTTATCAGGCGCATCCGGCGCGGGCAAGAGCACTTTGCTGCGGTGTATGTACGGTAACTATCTCACCACGAGCGGTACCATTGCTATTCGCGATGACAGCGTTGCGGCACGCCACGTCACGTTGAGCCACGCCACGCCGCACGAAGTTATCCGGCTGCGCCGCACGACCATGGGCTATGTCAGTCAGTTCCTGCGGGCAATCCCGCGGGTTGCGTCGATCGATCTTGTCAGCGAGCCGCTTATCTCGCGTGGCATAGACGAAGATGAGGCGCACAGTCGCGCGGCTTCGTTGCTTGAGAGCCTGAATGTTCCGCGCCGATTGTGGGGACTGGCGCCCGCTACGTTCTCGGGAGGCGAGCAGCAACGCGTGAATATCGCGCGCGGCTTGATCGCCGAGCATCCGCTGTTGTTGCTTGATGAACCCACTGCGTCGCTCGATGCCGAGAACCGTCAGGTGGTCGCGAACCTGGTCGTGGCGGCACGGGAGCGCGGTGCTGCAATCGTCGGGATTTTTCACGATGAAGACACGCGTGACCGCGTCGCTACCCGCATCATCAGGCTCGAAACACCGGTGGCTCAGACGACAACCAACATGGAATATTTGCAGGCATGCTAATTAAGAATGCACGTATCGTAACGCGCGATGAATCGTTTGTCGGCGTGGTGCGGATAGTCGATGGCCGGATCGCGGAAATTTCGCCCGGAGCAACATCCGCTCGTGAAGCCGAGGACTGGGACGGCGACTACTTGTTGCCGGGCCTTGTCGAGCTCCATACCGACAACATCGAAAAACACCTCGCGCCACGTCCGGGTGTGCTGTGGAATCACGAAGCCGCGATCCTGGTGCACGACGCACAAGTGGCGTCGGCGGGCATCACGACCGTGTTTGACGCCCTTGGGATCGGCTCGCGTCCCAATGTCGGTTTGCGCGGGGCCGAGTTGCAGACGAAGTGCGCATTATCGATTGAGCGCTTCGCGCGACGTGGCCTCTTGCGCGCGGAACACTTCCTGCACTTGCGTTGCGAGGTTGCGACCGCTGATGTTGTCCACGTGTTCGATTCGCTAAGCTCACATCCGCTTCTTCGGCTCGCGTCTGTCATGGACCATACGCCGGGGCAGCGGCAGTGGCACGATCCCGTCCAATGGCGTCTCTATCAGGAGCGTCACGGCAAGTGGACCGATGAGCGCGCGAGTGCCGCACTAGAGGAACTCGCGGATGACCAGCGCCGGTTTGCGGAGCTTCATCGGCACGAGATCGTGGCGCGCTGCAAGGCGCTCGGCGTTCCTGTCGCGAGCCATGACGACACGCTGGTCGAGCATGTGGAGGAAGCGGCGCGCGACGGCATCGTCCTCGCCGAATTTCCGACCACGATGGCAGCGGCGCAAGCGGCGCGTGCTCACCGCATCGCCACAATCATGGGCGCGCCGAACGTGGTGCGCGGTGGATCGCATTCAGGCAATGTCTCTGCGCTGGAGTTGGCGAAGGAGGGCTTGCTCGACATCCTCTCGTCGGACTATGTGCCGTCAAGTTTGCTGATCGGCGCGTTCGACCTCGTCTATAAGGCCGGATGGCAATTGCCGCATGCAATCGGCACGGTTTCGTCTGCGCCGGCTCGCGCTGCCGGCTTGACCGATCGCGGCGCGGTCGCGCTAGGGCTTAGGGGCGATGTCGTTCGCGTTGCGTTCGTCGATGGCTTGCCGATACCTCGCGCGACATATCGTGAAGGGCTGAGGGTTAGTTAAGCGGCTACGCGTGGCAGTGCGCCTGGCGTTCGCTTCCGTGGTCGGGGCGGACGCTTTTCATGTCACTTGCGGTGGCAAGCCGCATGATTGCGCCGTCGACGAGGGTATGTGTCCCTCGATTGCCGACGCGACGCTGGCTATCGACGGTGAATGGCCCCCTGTGTGAGGCCCAGCCGATGGTGGGCGCTTCGGGGCAGTGCAATCGCCGACGAGATTACGGAGCGTGGTGGGGACACCGAGGAACTCGGCGCGGCCAGACGCGACCCACGGGCGGCGTCCAACCGCACGGAATGAGCGCTGGCGGAGGCGTCGCCGCCGCGCACGAGGGACTGTTCAGTCGGCCTTTCGCTTGTCGGCAAGGGCTTTCTTGCAGTCGACGTAGACCCGCAGAACCACGGCTGATTGATAGTTCAAATCGTCGCTATCCAGGATTTCCTCGACGGCGTCGCGCGCCCAGTCGGCGTTGACCAATTCTGAGTGCTGCTGTGCGAGTTCAACCGCCATTGCGGCCAGCTTGGCTACAGCTAGCCAGTCAGCCTGTCGGTTGTGCCTGTCCAGCCATTTATGGGCGGCCTGGACGTGGAACCCGGCAGACGGCCAGGAGTTGTTGAGATAGAACGCCCCTAGACTTCCGCAGGCGAGCCAGCACAGCAGCTCTACGCGGTCGGCGGGGGTAAGGTGTTGGCGTGCATCGTTCATGGCGGCACTCACGAAGATGATGGGCGATCTCAAACCATTCAATACCGTCCGCTTAAAAGATAACACGGCACAACGGCATGGAGAAGGGGCCTGCTGGCGACGAGTGTGTGGGAGCGCGCTGGCGGCGGTGAGTGTGGAGTCCGCCGGCTAGTGGCAACGGTCGGTATAAATGGGATTTGCTTGCTTACTTTTGTTGAACGCGGACCGCGGGCATTTGTGGTGCGACAACGCGGATAACCGCCGCTATCGCCGCTATCGCCGCTATACGGCCGTGGAGGCGAAGCGTGTGCGTGGCGCTTGTGCTTGATCGCGGTATTCAACTGCGGGTGGGGGATTCGGGGGCGGCACTACGTTCGTGCCAAAAACCTGAAGTGAAGCAACGACGACACTGAGGTATTCGCGGTTTGAACGCGTTTCTTTGCTTCGTTTCTTTGCGCGTTTGCAAAGAAACGAAGTCCCGCCCCGGACAGGGGCTAATAGAAATAAGCAAGAAAATCCGACTTAAGCAGAACGACCACGCTAGTAGGAGGACTCCACCCTAGCCCCACACTCGCCGCGAGCAGAACCAATCGTAAAACATCAGGCGGCCGACCAGGCTTTTTTTCGATGCCGCGACGCTTGTCGCACCTTACACGCGGTATCGGATATAGACTGAAATTGAACGTGCAGTCAGACTCGTCGCATCGAGTAGCGCCCAGACGACATTCGATTCGTCGAAAATGGCCATGGAGGTTGCAATGCCGCGTGAGCTTAAAACTGAGCAGGAACTGCTTGAGATCGTGACAAACGCGCTCGGGGCCAATGCAGACACGACCGGGTGGGGTCCCACGGGAATCCAGGAGCACGCGGAGGATGCGGAGGGATGCAATTGGGACATCAACTATTTGCACGGCGACAGCAAAAATGCCGACGTAAAGGAAATCGTCATGCCTGCGGCCGCGGAGATCATCAATAAGCTGCGCAAACAGTATGCCTTGCAGTAGCTTCAAAGACTGACCCTCCGAGCCCGAGGCAAGCATCGAAGCGTCGATAACGATGAAGGAGTGTCATGACAGAAGAACTGAGTCGCAAGGCGAAGGAAGCGCTGCGCGAGCTTAACGATCGTCCTCCTGACGAACGGCCGCTCATGTTGGAATGGGACGTCGAGAATGAACTCAAGCAGCGCGATTTTATCGAAGAGGCGGCGAGCGGTGGATGGCTGATCTCCGCGCGTGGTCGAGAATACGTGAGCAATATGAACGCTTAAATCACTGACAAAGTGAATCTGAAGAGCCGCCAGGCGGGCTTCGATCCGTCGGAAGGGAATTGAGGATGGCTGTATAGGACCGACGTGCAGGATGAGACGCGTACGCTTTCCCTGCACTCGAATGGGTTACTACAATGCCGGATGGTGCGGGTGGATCGAATCTGCCGGGCACGTCCGGAATTTGTGTGGGGGCTGCCATGCCGACTTACCAGTACCGCTGTGTTGCTTGCGGCGAGATGTTCGAGCACGCGGAACATCTCGCTGAACATCAAACC
>NZ_JBAUSA010000171.1:0-1510 GCF_049581465.1 Caballeronia sp.
CGATGTATTCGGTGAAAAGCGCGAGAAACCTCGTAAGCAAACTGACAAGCGGCCGAAATACCGAAATCCAGATAGTGGCGTCGAATGGAGCGGTATGGGTCGAGAGCCTTTCTGGATTAAAGGGAAAGATCGGGCGCAATTCCAGATTCGTGACAACGAAATTAGCTAACACACTCGATTAGATTGTCTACAACACATGGCTGAACAGTGATCTCGCCACGCTTGCGGGGCGAGATCGACTAGAAAACTAACGGCAATGCCTCAACGGGCCAGCACTTGGGAGGTCGTCATGCAGGACATGGAGGACTGGCGTAAGGAAGTCGTCGATACGGGAGTGACGCACTGCCCGAGCTGCAAGTCTA
The DNA here is from genome assembly GCF_049581465.1 of Caballeronia sp. Classification (GTDB taxonomy): domain Bacteria; phylum Pseudomonadota; class Gammaproteobacteria; order Burkholderiales; family Burkholderiaceae; genus Caballeronia. The sequence continues at coordinate 363 of NZ_JBAUSA010000171.1, forward strand.
CTGACCTTTTGATGGGTGCGTGCGCGGTTGGGGCGATGACCGTTCATCAGGAATTCATTTGCAACGGTTGCCAGTTCGAGTTCAAGGCTATGTACGCGATCGCCTTCTACTATCCCGACTGACGCGCCCGGCCAAATCAAATCAAAGCGCGGCCGGTCGGTGGTAGTCAGCGTATTTTCGTCAACCCGTCCCTTGACCGGCCACGTTCGAGGCAACGTTACTCGCCGGCATGGCCAAAGCCCAGCGCTGCGGGCCTGCTGTAATCGGTGTTCTTGATCTTAATCCAGTTGAGCGACCGTCCGCGCGTGTAGGTGGACGATTTTCGCTTAGCCACCATGCCCTCGAAGTCGTGGATTTTCACCTGTTCAAACACCAGCTCGCCGATGCATTCCACGTCTGTGACATAGACGAGCCGCTGCGGGTTGTCGAAGGCGTCGCGCAGACGAGCCTTCCGCTCGGTAAGCTCCAGTTGGCGCAAATCGCGCTTGCCGGATAGGAGCATGTCGAACACGAAAATCCGTGCGGGGTGTCGACGCGCGGCCGCCGGAATATTCCGCGGCGACATCGTGCTGGAACGCTTCAGCAGTTGGCTGAACGACGTCGGCCCGCGAGCGTCGCCGATCGCAAGCTCACTGTCCCATACGAAATCACCGGGCACTGCAGCAACATCCTCCACAATTTCGGGAAATGAGCGGTTGAAGGGCTTGCCTTGCCGGCTGGTTATCGCTACTTCGTCGCCCAACTTTTCGACAAGACATCGAAAGCCGTCCAGTTTAAACAGGCACCTTTTGCGGTGTTGCCTTTCGATGCTGGCTGCGCGCGGCGACATCGCGAACGGCGAACTGCCGGACCCGGCCATCTAGAGCCATTCGGCCGCAATCTGAGGCGGACATCCGAACGTCCGCTTCATGCAGTTAACGAGCCTTCTCTTGACGAGCATGTTCATCGCGTCATTTGCCATAGCGGCTTTTCGTCATACATCGCAATCAAGCTGGATGACCTGGACACCCCTCACCGAATAACCAGGTGTCCGACCGCTGCTTGACAAGGGGGTTGTCCCTGCATCTTGCGAGGCGTAGACTTTGAGTCAACGTCGGAGATGGCATTCCTCCGTAACCGCCCGCAACGGGCTGATGATGCCTACAGGC
>NZ_JBAUSA010000172.1:0-5706 GCF_049581465.1 Caballeronia sp.
TACCGGTGCTGGCGCGACGACGGGTGCCGGAGCCGGCGCTACTTCCGGCTTGACGCCGAAAAGGTTCTTCAGCCAGCCGATAAATCCGCCGGCTCCCGACGACGCGGCAGACGCTGCCACCGGTGCAGCCTGCAGCGGAGCCACGACCTTCACCGGCGCGCTAGGCGCAGGAGAAGCCGGCGTGATGCCCTTGACCATGGCCTCCTGCTTCGGCTTCACATCCTCCACGCGCTTGCTGTAACCCGATTCGGTTTCCAGTTCGTGCGCCGCTTCCTCGGCCATCTTCCACGATGCGCGCGGCTCGTCGAGACGCGTATCGTCGTGACGCAGTCGTTCCAGCTTGTAATGCGGCGTTTCGAGGTGCTTGTTCGGGATCAACACGACGTTGACCTTGAAGCGCGACTCGATCTTGTTAATCTCCGAGCGCTTTTCGTTCAGCAGGAAAGCGGTCACTTCGACCGGCACCTGGCAATGGATCGCCGCGGTGTTTTCCTTCATCGCCTCTTCCTGAATGATCCGCAGCACTTGCAGCGCGGACGATTCGGTGTCGCGAATGTGGCCCGTGCCGTTACAGCGCGGGCAGGTCACATGACTGCCTTCGGAGAGCGCCGGGCGCAGCCGCTGACGCGACAGTTCCATCAGGCCGAAGCGCGAAATCTTGCCCATCTGGACGCGCGCACGGTCGTGCTTGAGCGCGTCCTTGAGACGCTGCTCGACTTCGCGCTGGCTCTTGGCCGATTCCATGTCGATGAAATCGATCACGATCAGGCCGCCAAGGTCGCGCAGGCGCAACTGGCGCGCGACTTCGTCGGCGGCTTCCAGGTTCGTGCGCGTGGCCGTTTCCTCGATATCCGCGCCCTTGGTCGAGCGGGCCGAGTTCACGTCGATTGCCACCAGTGCTTCCGTGTGATCGATCACGATCGCGCCGCCCGAGGGCAACGGCACCGTGCGCGAATACGCGGTTTCGATCTGGTGTTCGATCTGGAAACGCGAGAAGAGGGGAACGTCGTCGTGATACCGCTTCACCTTCGAGAGGTTGTCGGGCATCACGATGTCCATGAAGGCGCTAGCCTGGTCATGGATTTCGGTGGTATCGATGAGAATTTCGCCGATATCCGGCTGGAAGTAATCGCGAATCGCGCGAATCACGAGGCTGGATTCGAGATAAATCAGCATCGGCTTACCAGCGATACCGCTCTGCGACGCCGCTTCCACCGCGCGCCACAGTTGCATCAGGTAGTTCAGGTCCCACTGCAGCTCTTCCGCCGAACGGCCGATCCCCGCCGTCCGCGCGATGATGCTCATGCCTTCGGGCAACTCGAGTTGCCCCATGGTCTCGCGCAATTCCTGGCGCTCGTCGCCTTCAATCCGGCGCGATACACCGCCGCCGCGCGGATTATTCGGCATCAGGACGAGGTAGCGTCCGGCAAGCGAAATGAACGTGGTCAGCGCCGCGCCCTTGTTGCCGCGTTCTTCCTTCTCGACCTGAACGATCAGTTCCTGGCCTTCGCGCAATGCGTCCTGGATGCGCGCGGAGCGCATCTCGACGCCGTCCTTGAAATACTGGCGGGCGACTTCCTTGAACGGCAGGAAACCGTGGCGGTCCTCGCCGTAGTTGACGAAACAGGCTTCGAGCGACGGCTCGATGCGGGTAACGACTCCCTTGTAGATATTGCCTTTGCGCTGTTCGCGCCCGGCGGTTTCGATGTCGATGTCGATGAGTTTTTGCCCATCGACGATGGCGACGCGCAATTCTTCTTGCTGCGTCGCATTAAACAGCATGCGTTTCATTGAACGGCTCCAGAGCGGCTCTGCTGGCCCCCATCGAGCGAATTCACGCGGTTGTCAGTCGCGTAAAGCAGGAGGGCGGGCACGCCGCGCTTTATTGTGTGTTGTCACAAAGCACGCTGGAGCGGGACATCTGGCGGGGAGAATTGCCTGAAATGGATCTTGCCACCGGCGTGCGACGAAACGCGTCGCGACGGGCGGACAAGCCCTGGGCACCTGCGAACAGACTTCGACACGCCGTGAAACGATGGCTGACGGCTTAAGCGGCACAGCACTGCGGCACGAGTCAATTAATCGACTTCAATCAATCGACTCGGGGAGCCGGCAGCACAGCCAGCGGCAGCCGGTTGCGTCTGTTGCGGCCACGAACGGGCAGCGGGTTTTCGCGCGATGCGCAAAGCCAACCGAGCAACCTCGTTCAAAGCCACGACAGGCCGCCGTCGCGGTTTCTCGGGCGCTTCAAGCGCTTGGAAAAACCGCGTTGGGTGTCTCGTCTTGTTGCGACGCCTGCCACGCTTCGCCCGTTTCAGCGCAGCTTGCAGCAGACAATCGTTTTTTCGCATCGGCCAAGTGACGATATTCCGCGTGAGCCCAAATATCCGCCCGATATCTTCTGGATACCTGCCTGATACATGAGCTGAATACGGATAGAGCCCGATTTAAATCCGGAACTCCGTCGTCTCTCGCCGATAAAATTCTGATCTACCAAATATCCGTTACCGTGCGGCGATCGACTCGACCGAACGCGCCTTTGGGCACCGTCCCTGCCGTGCGATATCGCCTTGCGTGCAACTCGTTACTCCATTTTCCGGGTGAGCAACTGGCCCTGGGCGCAAGTAAAATAACCGTTTAAGGCTTGCACCTGTACAGTCTGACAACTTCGGGCCACCTTGGTGGCTTTTTCACAGACTGCTGGCAAATTATATTCAGAATGAATGAGTTAGGCAAAACATCCCATAAAAAGGTCGCAAGCGAACAGGTCTCGATGCTTGAGATCGACGAAAATGCGGCGGGCCAGCGCATTGACAATTTTCTACTGCGCGTCTGTAAAGGCGTGCCGAAAAGTCACATTTACCGGATTTTACGCAGCGGCGAGGTGCGCGTGAATAAGGGCCGTATCGACGCCGCGTACCGGCTCGAACTCGGCGATCTGGTCCGTGTGCCGCCCATTCGCACGGCCCAACATGATGAAACGCCGGTTTCATCGAACGCGCCCGCCGCCGAATTTCCCATTCTGTTTGAAGACGACCATCTGATTGTCATCGACAAACCGGCCGGCGTTGCGGTCCATGGCGGCAGCGGCGTGGCGTTCGGCGTGATCGAGCAATTGCGCAATGCGCGCCCGCAAGCGAAATTCCTTGAGCTGGTGCATCGGCTGGATCGGGAGACTTCCGGCGTCCTGATGCTCGCGAAGAAGCGTTCGGCGCTGCTTAATCTGCACGAGCAAATGCGCGAGAACAAGATCGACAAGCGCTATCAGGCCGTCGGTCATGGCGATTGGCTGGCAGGTTGGGGGCGTCGGCGCATCGTGAAGGAGCCGCTTCACAAATTCCTGACGCCCGAGGGCGAGCGCCGCGTTCGTGTTCAGGATGACGGGCTCGCCTCGCATACGGTCTTGAATCTTATCGAGCGCTTCGATGAATACGCGTGGGTCGAGGTTGAGCTGAAAACGGGCCGCACGCACCAGATTCGCGTCCATATGGCGCATATCGGCATGCCGATTGCCGGCGACACTAAATATGGCGACTTTGCGCTGAACAAGGCGTTGGCTCGTGGCGATGCCAATCCGTCGCTCAAGCGCATGTTCTTGCACGCATTCCGGCTAAAACTCGTTCATCCGGGGACCGGCGAAACGCTTCAGGTGGAAGCGCCGTTGCCCGTCGAATGCCGGGGTTTCATCGAACAACTCAAAAATTCTTCTAGAGAGACACTTTAAATGGCCCGTCAGCAATTCGATCTGATTGTGTTCGACTGGGACGGCACTTTGATGGATTCCACCGCGCACATTACGCGCAGCATTCAGGCGTCGTGCCGGGATCTGGGGCTCCCCGTTCCCGGCGATGAAGCAGCAAGCTACGTGATTGGGCTCGGCTTGCGGGATGCATTGCAGATCGCCGCGCCCACCCTGGACCCGGCCGACTACCCCAAGCTCGCTGAGCGCTATCGGTTTCACTATCTGATCAAGGGCGAGACGACTGAGCTTTTCGGCGGCGTGCGCGCCATGCTTGAAAACCTTCGCGATGAAGGCTATCTGCTGGCGGTCGCGACCGGTAAAAGCCGCGTGGGACTTAATCGGGCGCTGGACGAGTCGCGACTGACCAGTCTTTTCGATGGCACTCGCTGTGCCGATCAGACCTTCTCCAAGCCGCATCCGGCCATGTTGCACGAACTGACGCGCGAACTGGGTCAGGATCTGAACCGCACGGTGATGGTCGGCGATACCACGCACGATCTGCAAATGGCGAAGAACGCGGGTGTGGCGGGCATCGGCGTGACCTATGGTGCGCATCCGGCCAAGTCGCTGCATGCGCTGGAACCGATTTTCGTGGCCGAAAACGTGGCCGCACTCGACCAGTGGCTGCGGGAGAACGCATGACAGCAACGTCCTGTGAGCCGGTGCGAATCTGTTCATCGGAAGAATTGATTGACGGCGGTGACGGAATCCGCCGCAAAGCCGCCGACAAAAGCGGTGAAGCGAGCGTGTTCTTTGTCCGCTATGACGGCAAGCCGTTTGGCTATCTGAACCGCTGCGCCCACGTGCCCATGGAGCTGGACTGGTCGGAAGGGAAGTTCTTCGAGAGCTCCGGTTTATACTTGATGTGCGCTACGCACGGCGCGATTTACGAGCCGGACACGGGTAGGTGTGTTGGCGGCCCGTGTCGCGGCGCGCGTTTGCGGAAGATCGAAGTGACAGAGCGGGATACGCCGGACGGACCAGCAGTTTTCTGGCTTCCCGACGGCGATCTTCGTCCTGCATGACTTCCTTGCTCATTTTTTAATCAGTCAACCAGGCGACGCATGTCCGACCAATTTCCCGCCGATCCCGAAGGTAAAGCGCGCTCAATGCCCGTTGGCGACAACTGGGAGCGCGCGGCGCTCGAACGCATTGCACTCGCGGCGATCACCGAACAGCGCGCCGCACGCCGCTGGCGCATCTTTTTCCGCTTTGTGTTCCTCGCGTTGCTCGCGGCAGTGGCCTGGGGCGTGTACGCCTTTACCAGCGACAAGGTGTTGAAGTCCGAACGGCATACCGCGTTGGTGGAACTCGACGGAGAGATCTCGTCGAGCGGTGACGCCAGCGCGGACAACGTGAACGCGGCGCTCGACAGCGCGTTCGAGGACGACGGCACGGCCGCGGTGATTCTCCGCTGCAATAGCCCGGGCGGGAGTCCGGTGCAGGCTGGGATCATCAATCGCGAGATCACACGCTTGCGGGGAAAATATCCGTCGAAGCCGCTTTACGTCGTCGTCGATGACATGTGCGCGTCCGGCGGTTACTACGCTGCGGCGGCGGCTGACAAAATTTACGTCGACAAGGCGAGTATTGTCGGCTCGATTGGGGTGTTGATGGACGGATTCGGCTTCACGGGCTTGATGGACAAGCTGGGTGTGGAGCGCCGGTTGCATACGTCGGGTGTGAACAAGGGTTCGTTTGATCCGTTCTCGCCTGAGACGCCGAGCATGAACGCTCATGCGCAGGAAATGCTCGATCAGATTCACCAGCAATTTATCGATGCCGTCAAACAAGGCCGGGGCAAGAGGCTGAAGGACTCGCCGGACATTTTCTCGGGCGAATTCTGGACGGGCGAAAAGAGCGTTGAACTGGGTCTTGCCGATGGTTTCGGCGACGCGGACTATGTGGCGCGCGAAATCGTCAAGCAGCCTGATATTGTCGATTACACGCAGAAGGAGAGCATT
>NZ_JBAUSA010000173.1:0-1804 GCF_049581465.1 Caballeronia sp.
GGACCGATGCAGACGACAAGACGGTCGCGCGCGTGCCAGATGCGTTCGATCGACTGGTCAGCGCGGTACTCGCGCATCTGCGCGTCGACACGATCCGCCGTGCGCCGCAACGCCAATTCGCGCAACGCAATCAGATTGCCTTTGCGGAAAAAGGTGCGCACTGCGTGGTCGGCCTGCCCCGGGAGGGTGACCTTGCCATCGCGTAGCCGCTCAAGCAGTTCCTCGGGCGGGATATCGACGAGCGTTACTTCGTCGGCATCATCGAAAATGCGATCCGGCACGGTCTCGACGATCCGCACCTGCGTAATCTGGCCCACGATGTCATTCAGGCTCTCCAGATGCTGGACGTTCATCGACGTAAAAACGTCGATACCCGCGTCCAGCAATTCGTGCACGTCCTGCCAACGCTTCAGGTGACGCGAGCCTGGGACGTTCGAGTGCGCGAGTTCATCGACGAGAATCAGTTGCGGCCGGCGTGCCAACGCCGCGTCGAGATCGAATTCATTGAGTACGCCGCCCGGGTCCGCAATTTTCGCCGGAGCCAACGAGTCGAGCCCATCGAGCAGCGCGGCCGTTTCGCTGCGGCCATGCGTTTCTGCAATCCCGACAACTACGTCGTCGCCACTGTCCTTTCGCCTGCGCGCGGCCAAAAGCATGGCGTGGGTCTTACCCACTCCCGCCGACGCGCCGAAAAATATCTTTAACCGTCCGCGCTGGCGCTTCTGCTCGTCTCTGTGCACCTGTTCCAGCAATTCATGGGTATTCGGGCGGTTCATGCGGGCTTCAACTTCGCGCGTCGAGACGCGTCCTGGGCAAGATTGGTTCAGTTCACTTGGTTTAGCCGCCGCGCGCCCGGGTGCGACGGCACGTGCCAACCTTTAATTCGGCCGACACGCCCTGAACAATAAACGCGCCGCCATAAAGATCATGTCAAGGATGCGCGTGACGGCATAAACAACTCATCGATGCGTCAACCCATCAGTACGCTAAACGCCGCGCGCTCGCGTCAGCAAACAAACACCCGCTTCGCTCGACACCCGATCGACAGAAACCGCACCGATTTCACCCAACCGCCTTAAGGCAGGAAGATCGTCGATCCGGTCGTACGTCGTGCTTCAAGATCCTCGTGCGCCTTCGCCGCCTCTCTCAATTCATAACGCTGCCGTATGTTCGTCTTCACCTTCCCCGTGCTCACGACGTCGAAAAGTTCAGCCGCCATCTGTTCCAGATCGCTGCGTTTGGCCATGTAGCTGAACAACGTAGGACGCGTGAAGTACAGCGAGCCACGTCCGGCAAACTCCGATGAATCGATCGGCGGCAATGGCCCCGACGTATTTCCGAAGCTGACGAACAGACCCAACGGCGCAAGGCAATCGAGCGACGCAGTATAGGTGTCCTTGCCGATCGAATCGTAGACCACCGGCACGCCCGCGCCGTTCGTGATCTCGCGCACGCGCTTCGTGAAGTCCTCGCGCGTATAGACGATCGGATGATCGCAACCATGCGCGCGGACAAGCTCGGCCTTCTCGTCCGACCCGACCGTGCCGATGACCGTCGCGCCCAGCGACTTGGCCCACTGGCACGCCAACATTCCCACACCGCCCGCCGCCGCGTGGATCAGCACCGTATCGCCCGCTTTCACACGATACGTTCGCCGCAGCAGATATTGCGCGGTCAAACCCTGCAACATCATCGAGGCCGCATCGTCAAAACCAATGGCGTCAGGCAGTCGCACAACGTAGGCCGCCGACATCACGCGCTCCTCGGCATACGCGCCGGGAGGCCGCGACGCATAGGCCACACG
>NZ_JBAUSA010000174.1:0-4921 GCF_049581465.1 Caballeronia sp.
CCCTATGCCCCGTAGCGCAACGCATCGATCAGCACACCCAGAGCGCGTGAAGACTGACGGCGGCTCGGGTAATACAGGTGATAACCCGGAAAAACCGGGCACCAGTCCTTGAGAACGGGCTTGAGTCGTCCATCGGCAATATACGGCTGTGCCAGGTCTTCGGGAATGTACGCAAGGCCACAACCGGCCAGCGCAGCATTGAGCATCTGGTTTGTTCCGTTGAACACCCACTGCCCTTCCACACGCACCTTCAATTCATGACCCGATTTTTTAAACTCCCAGGCGTACAGGCCACCGTAGGTCGGTAGTCGCAGATTGATGCAGTTGTGTCCGGTCAGGTCGTGAGGCGTCCTCGGCCGCGTTCGTTTCGCGAAGTAGGAAGGTGCGCCGACGACCGCCATGCGGATGTCCTGCGAAATACGCACAGCGATCATGTCTTTCGCCACCTGATCGCCCAGACGTACGCCAACGTCATAGCGCTGCGCGACGATATCGACCAGGCCAAAGTCGACGATGATCTCAACCTTGATGTCTGGATAGTCGAGCAGCGGTTTCGCCAGCTTCGGCTGAAGTATTGTGGCGACCGCATGCGCCGCCGCCGGACGACTCGCGCGCAGGCCGCGGCGACAAGCGGATCCAGCAGACCGAGTGGCGCCCGGAATCGCTCAGGATCGCGCGAACGATTGCAGATCATGCAGCCAGGCGTGGTACGACTTCGATTGCGTTCGCTCTCGCATGGGTACTCAAGAACCGGCTCGTCAGCAGTACGATCGCCGGTCCGCGCACCGAAGCGCAGTGGGACGGCTATGTCGATGCATTGAAGTTGCAACTCGGACCGGACGACGAGAAGCTGGTCGATAGCCTCGTTGCTCCGGGCCACGCTTCAACGCCCGGATACACCGATCCGGGATATCCGATCGAAGGGCGACGAGTCGCTTGAAAGGCAGCGAACATGTCGTTGAATGATCAACCCACGCATGCTGGCGTGGCCAGTTGAGAAAACGCCAAGAACTTTTCTCTTTTTAATCAACCAACGGAATCGTAAAATAGCCCGTCCCTTTAGGAAAAACCGCATTCCAGGAACCGCCATGAGTGATCCCGCCAGCACAGCCATTCCCCCCTTTCATCTGGCTTTTCCCGTCCATAGCCTTGAAGCCGCCCGCAGCTTTTACGGCGACCTGCTGGGTTGCCCTGAAGGCCGCAGTTCACCGGAATGGGTCGACTTCAACTTCTATGGTCATCAAATAGTTGCGCATTTGTCTCCCGAGGAAGCAGGACATCGGAACACGAGTGCTGTGGACGGGCACAACGTCCCGGTTCGCCATTTCGGCGCGGTGCTCTCCATGCAGCAATGGGAAGCGGTCGCGGAAAAGCTCCGTGGTGCCGGAACGAAATTCGTGATCGAGCCGCATATCCGCTTCAAGGGCGAAGTGGGAGAACAGGCGACTATGTTTTTTCTCGATCCGTCGGGCAATGCCATCGAGTTCAAGGCATTCGCCAACATGGCGTCGCTGTTCGCCAAATGAGCGGCGAGCGCTTCGCGCTATCGTGTGAAGCGCCATACCCTCCGGCCGTCATCTGCGGCGACGATAAACGGCTAGAGCGGAGAATCTTTTGCAGCGGTTGAAGGGCGGCCCGATTTAACTCCCCGGCCCGCACCGGTGTGCGTCGGCTGTCGGACGACGAGCACCGGGATCTCGCTGTGCGTCAGCACCTTCTGGGTCTCGCTGCCCAGCAACAAGGCTCGCATACCGCCTCGGCCGTGGGACGCCATGACGATGAGATCGCAGTTTCGTTGCGCTGCAACGCTGACAATCGCCTCGTACGGGTGAGCGCTGTTTCCGACAACCGTATCGCACTCGACACCGGCCAGCCTGGCCGCTTTCGTGACCGCCGCGAGATAGTCGTCCGCATGCTGTCGGGTAATCTGGGTGAATCGCTCCTCGGAATCCGCGAGCATTTCGGTGCCATACGCGAGGACATGGAATTCCGGGATGACATGGAGCCCCGTGACCCTGGCTCCATTTTCTTGGGCGAGGGTCACCGCCATCTGAATGGCGGCTTCGCAATGTACCGTCCCATCGGTCGGCACCAGCAGATGCTTGAACATACGTTTCTCCCCGCGGACCGACCCCTTCGCCTTAACGTCCTGTTCCGGGCCTACCGCCTGAGTCAGCGCGCCTGAAACCAGAGCGACTCGTTTTAGTATAGTCAGCGCGACGACCTTTTTCTACGCACGCCACGCGCCGGCATCGGGTCGACGGCGCTCCTACTCAAACAGGAGGTAAATGCGATGTTGAACTACCCAGCCGCGTATCAGGCAACCCAAGGGTCCGCACTTGACGTCGACCGTGCGTTCTACACCCGGATTGCGTCTGCTCACGAGACGCGCACGCTGGTTGACTCGACGGTAGTGCCCATTCGTTCTGGCTACGCATGGAAAGTCCCCGCGGGACACGTATTTCGAATCGTGACGATCGAAGGGCCGCAGGTCGCCGACCTGAACATCTGGAATCTGCATAACCCGCGCGAGCGCTTCTGGGCGTCCCGCACGCGCCAGTTGCAACAGGCGCATGTGAGCACACTTGACCGGCTCTGGTCGACGCTACCGTATCTTCGTCCTCTTGCAACGATCACCGACGACTCCCTGGCGGACTACGGCATCGACGAGCACGGTGGCCGCGTTCATGATTTGCTCGGCACGCGTTGCGACCCTTATGTGAACCGGATGCTCACCGGCCACGACTTTCACTTTCACTGTCACTCCAATCTCACCCGCGCCATTGCGCCTTTCGGTCTCACCGAATTCGACGTCCACGACGTGCTGAACGTCTTTCAATGCACCGGATTGAATCTGAACGATCAGTACTTCATGAAGGCGTGCCCCGCGAAAAAGGGCGACTATCTGGAGTTTTTCGCGGAGATCGACCTGCTTTGCGCGCTGTCGACCTGTCCAGGCGGCGACTTGTCCTTGCCGATGTGGGGACCGGACGCACGGGATCCTCTTGAGGTTTGCCGGCCGTTGGGGGTGGAAGTTCATCGGCTCGCGTCACCGTTGCTCGAAGGGTGGTCGTCGCCCGAAGTTGCCGCCTATCGCGGGCTGCATGGCATGGAACTCAATACATCCGGCCGGGGCGGGAGCTGCTGAACCTATCGAGCTTTCCTCTGTCTTGTAGCGAGTCGGGGTGAATTCACTGTCGGTTGATCTACGTCAAGTGGCCCGCTCGACGGTGAGCCAACATGCATGTTGATCGTGCAATCGGTACATAGCGCGATGCAATGACGACGCGGCCCTCCCTATGAAGAGCCCGACATGCGAGCAGGAGGAGACAGTGCGCGATGATGCCGACCCCACCGCTACACCATTAGTACAACATGACGCCGGATGGCTTACGCCATCAATCCAGAAATCGCACCAACGCTCTGAGACCTTCGGTCTGAGCACATCGATGCGACCGGACTACGATGTACTGCCTGCGGCCGACCTTGTCCTGAAGCTTGAGCAAAGCCGCATATTGTGCGCACACGCCACCCCGGTGATGGAATCGCTTCATGAGCAGATCGTCAACACGCAAAACGTGATCGTATTGACCGACGCAGAGGGACTGATTCTTCATTCGATCGGCGACGACGATTTCCTGCGCCGGGCCGAGAAAGTCGCGTTACGTCCCGGCGCAAGCTGGGCCGAACGTCTGCAGGGGACCAACGCGATCGGCACCGCCATCGCTGACCATTGCCCGACCGTCGTACATGGCGCGCAGCACTACCTGGCCGCGAACCGCTTCCTGACCTGTTCCAGCGTGCCTATCCTCGGTCCGTACGGAGAACTAATCGGTGTGCTAGACGTAAGCGGCGATCATCGTAGCTATCACCAGCACACCATGGCGCTCGCGAAGATGTCGGCGCAGATGATCGAAAACCATCTGTTCACCAATACCTTTCGTGAGAAGTTGCAGATTGCCTTTCATGGCCGCGCCGAGTTTCTCGGCACGTTGATGGAAGGCATCGCCGCATTCACCTGTGACGGGCGCTTCCTGTCCGCGAATCGCAGCGCTCAATTCCAGTTGGGGATGCCGCTTACGGCCTTGCGCGCCCACACGCTGTCGTCGCTGTTCGGCCTCAGCAGCGCACAAATGATCGACCGCCTGGGAGCGAACCGGGATCAGCATCTGTCGCTGAACCTGAACACCGGCGCAGTCGTCTGCGCGAACGTCTCGTTTCGCCGCGCCACGCTCGCCGATGGCGGTTGGCGGGCTCCGCTAAATAGCGAGGCAACGCCGGGCGCTCCCGGAGCGCTTAAACCATCTGCTGCCGGCGGCCCGCTTTCGAGGCTCAGCTATCTGGACACGGGCGACCCGCAGGTGGCTAGCGTCATCGCCAAAGTGCGCAAGGTCATTGGCAAGGACATTCCCATCCTGATCACCGGTGAGACCGGAACGGGCAAGGAACTGCTGGCCCAGGCGATACATAACGATTCGCCGCGCCGCACGGGCTCATTCGTGGCGGTTAACTGCGCATCGATTCCCGAAACCCTGATCGAATCCGAGTTGTTCGGCTATGAGGAAGGCGCGTTCACCGGCGGGCGGCGCAAGGGCGCTGTCGGCAAGCTGTTGCAGGCCGATGGCGGCACGCTCTTCCTCGATGAGATCGGCGACATGCCCTATCCGCTGCAAATGCGCCTGCTACGGGTGCTGCAGGAACGTCTCGTCAATCCGCTCGGCTCGACCAAGTCAATCCCGGTTGACATCGCAATTGTCTGCGCGACCCATCGCGATCTACGCGAAATGATTGCGCAGAACCGCTTTCGCGAGGACCTGTACTACCGGTTGAATGGACTGGTGGTGAAGTTGCCGCCCCTGCGCGAGCGAACGGATTTCGCGTCGGTGATCCAGAAGATGCTGCAATGCGAGTCGCTCGGCAG
>NZ_JBAUSA010000175.1:0-2025 GCF_049581465.1 Caballeronia sp.
TTATAAATCAGGCCTAGTTCGTAGATATCAGCGGGAATCTCCGGATCATATACAGTTTTCAGCGCCGCGACGATGGAATCTGTCAGCTGGCGCAAGTCTTCCGACTCCATCTCAGAAGGCGGCCTGAACACCGCATTTCGCTCGACCTGAGGGGGAAGAGCCTCGACGCCATTCGCGCGGCTTTGAGCCTCGTCCATGCCCATCTCCCTACTGGAAGAGCTTTCGCGCGCGGATCAGCGATTCCGCCAGCGCATCAACTTCGTCGAAGGTGTTGTACAGCGCAAACGAGGCCCGGCACGTCGATGTCACTCCAAACCTTTGCAACAGCGGCATTGCACAATGCGTTCCGGCCCTCACAGCCACGCCCGATCGATCGATCAAAGTTGCGATGTCATGTGCGTGCGCGCCCTCCATAGTAAATGAGACGATAGGGCCTTTACCTTCTGCAACGCCAATTATGCGCAGGGAATTGATCGACGACAGGAGCTTGTGCGCATAAGCGCACAACGCTTCCTCGTGCGCGCGGATGCGGGGTCGCCCGATCTCCTCGATGTAGTCCAGCGCCGCCGCGAGCCCGATAGCCTGCACAATCGGCGGAGTGCCAGCCTCAAACCGATGCGGCGGATGGTTGTAGGAGACAGTCTCCCGCGTGACTTGCTCGATCATCTCGCCGCCGCCCTGATATGGCGGCAACTTCTCAAGAAGTTCCCGCTTGCCGTACAGCACGCCGATACCCGTGGGACCATAAACCTTGTGCCCAGTGAAAACGTAGAAGTCTGCATCGAGGTCGCGCACGTCGACGTCTAGGTGCACGGCGCCTTGCGAGCCATCTACGAGAACCGGGATCGCTCGCTCGTGCGCAATTTTGACGACCTCCTTGATTGGGACAGCGGTACCGAGCACGTTGGACATTTGCGTTATCGCGACAATCTTTGTTCGATCGCTCAGAGTGCGTTCGAATGCGTCGAGCGAAAAGGCGCCGTCGTCGCCGACATCGACCCATCGCAGCGCCGCGCCCTTGCGTTCACGATGGAAGTGCCAAGGCACAACGTTAGAGTGATGCTCCATCACGCTTAGCACGATCTCGTCGCCGGCACCGATGTCCGCGAGGCCGAAACTCGATGCAACGAGATTGATCGCCTCGGTCGCCGATCGGGTGAAAACGATTTCCTCGTGCGAGGCGGCGTTGACGAAGCGCCGCACCGTTTCTCGGGCCCCCTCATACGCTTCGGTGGCTGCGTTCGCGAGATAGTGCAAGCCGCGATGCACATTTGCATATTCGTGCTCATAGGCGTGCGTCACGCGGTCGATAACCTTCTTCGGCTTCTGAGCCGAGGCGGCATTATCCAGATACACAAGCGGCTTTCCGTATGGGCGCTCGGCCAGGGCAGGAAAATCCGCCCGTACCGCTTCAATGTCATACGGGTCGAACGCCGGCTGCACGAACTTATTCACATCTTCGCCTTTCGCATTCCGAGCCACGCGGTAAGTCGAGCGCGCAGCGCATCGATCAGCAGCTTGTCCTCAACTCGGTCGATAGCCTCCCCCCCGAAAGCCTCAAGCAACATGCCCTTCGCGTCGTCGTCCGAAATGCCGCGCGATTGCAGATAAAATACGTGCTCGGGATCGAGCGAAGCCACCGTTGCCCCGTGTCCGCAAACAACGTCGTCGGCAAAGATCTCCAATTCCGGCTTCCCATTCATCTGCGCGCGCGGTGACAGGAGGATAGCCTGCGACTTCATAGCCCCATCTGTCTTTTGCGCGGCTTTTTCAACAATGATCTTTCCCTGAAACACGCCGATCGCGTCGTCGTCGACGATCGTGCGATAGAATTCGCGGCTCGTCCCGGCCGGAGCGGCATGAACGACCTGCAGAGTCGTGTCGGCACGACGCGCTGCGTCGATAAGCGCCAGTCCGCCAAGCGACGCCTTAGCTTCCTCTCCGGTCATTCTGACAAAAATCTGCCGACGCGTAAGGTCGCCGCCAGAAATCAACCCAAAAGCGGTTAGCTCCGCGCCCTTCGCA
>NZ_JBAUSA010000176.1:0-5148 GCF_049581465.1 Caballeronia sp.
GCCCACTTCCACCAGCCCGAGATAGCTTTCGATGTGCGCCACGCGTTTGGCCGAATGCAGCGCGAGTTCGCAACCGCCGCCCAGCGCGATACCCGACACCGCCGACACCACCGGCACGCTCGCGTACTTCACGCGCAACATGCCCTGCTGGAAATTCTTCACGAACGGTTCAATACCCTTCGCGCCGCCCGTCATGAACGCGGGCATTGCCTCTTCGAGATTCGCGCCAGCCGAGAACGCGCCACCCGGATTGCCCAGTTTCAACGCCGACGTTTGCCAGATCACGACGCCCTTGTAATCCGCTTCGGCGATTTCGATGGCTTTTGTGAGGCCATCGATCACCGACGGTCCTATCGTGTTCATCTTGCTTTTGAACGACACGATTACTACGTCATCCTCACCAGCCCGGTCATCGACCCACGCACGTACGGCGTCGGTTTCGAACAGCGTCTTGCCGTAGGTTTTTGGATCGGCGCCTGTTTCGCCGACGAGCGGCGCGCGGAAAACCTGCTTCTTATAGACGTCGAGCGACGAACGCGGCACAAAGCTTTTGGAAGCCGGCGACCACGATCCTTCAGCCGTATGCACGCCGCCCTTTTCAGCGACAGGACCGTCGAACACCCACGAAGGCAACGGCGCGCTTGAGAGCGCCTTGCCCGCATCGATATCTTCCTGGACCCACTTGGCCACCTGCGTCCAGCCAGCCGATTGCCAGCCTTCGAACGGGCCTTCGTTCCAGCCGAAACCCCAGCGAATCGCGAGGTCGACGTCGCGGGCATTATCCGCAACGGATTCCAGATGCACGCCGATGTAATGAAACACATCGCGGAAGATGGACCACAGGAATTGCGCTTGAGGATGTTGCGATTCGCGCAGCAACTTGAGACGTTCGGCGGCAGGCTTCTTCAGGATGCGTCCGATCAGGTCGTCGGCTTTGCCGCCGCCATCGACGTATTCGCCCGTCTTCGGGTCCAGCACCTTGATCGCCTTGCCTTCCTTCTTGTAGAACCCCGCACCGGTCTTTTGACCGAGCGCGCCTTTCTTGACCAGGCCGGCCAGCACCGCCGGCGTTTCGTACATAGGGAAGAACGGGTCGTCGGCGAGCGTATCTTTCATCGTCTTGATGACGTGCGCCATGGTGTCGAGGCCGACCACATCGGCCGTGCGGAACGTCGCCGATTTCGCGCGACCAAGGCGTGCGCCGGTCAGGTCATCGACTTCATCGAAACGGAGTCCGAACTTTTCGCTCTCGGCGATCACCGCGAGAATCGAGAAAACCCCCACGCGATTCGCGATGAAATTCGGCGTGTCCTTCGCACGTACAACGCCCTTGCCCACGACGCTCGTCAGGAACGTTTCGAGTTGATCGAGAATCTTCGGTTGCGTGGTCGCGGTCGGAATCAGTTCGACCAGATGCATGTATCGCGGCGGGTTGAAAAAGTGCACGCCGCAAAAACGCGCCTTGAGTTCATCCGAAAATCCGTTCGACAACTCCGTGATCGACAGCCCCGACGTATTCGTCGCGAAGATCGCGTTCTCACCAATATGCGGCGACACCTTCTTGTAGAGATCGTGCTTCCAGTCCATGCGCTCGGCGATCGCCTCGATCACGAGGTCGCATTGCGCAAGCTTCTCGATGTCGTCGTCGTAATTGGCGGCCTGGATGTACTGCGCGTCGTCCTTCACGCCGAAAGGCGCGGGCGACAGCTTCTTCAGGTTCTCGATCGCTTTCAGCGCGATCCCGTTCTTCGGGCCTTCCTTGGCCGGAAGGTCGAATAGCAGGACCGGCACCTGGGCGTTGATCAGGTGCGCAGCGATCTGCGCGCCCATCACGCCGGCGCCGAGCACAGCTACCTTGCGAATGTTCAGATTGCTCACGTATTGCCTCCGGGAGTTTTGATTCAACGAATGCTTGAGATGACGACGCGCGGCGCTCCATACAACGCACCGCGCGCCGCAAATGAGGCCTAGAACAAGGCTTCGTCGTAGTCCATCAGCGTCTTCGATCCAGCGCGCGCGGCGCGAATCGTCGATGCTGTTTCAGGCAGCAACTTGGCGAAGTAGAACCGCGCGGTCGCGAGCTTGGCTTTGTAGAACGGATCGCCCGATGCTTCCTTGTCCAGCGCAATACGTGCCATGCGCGCCCAGAAGTACGAGAACACCAGATGCCCGACAGTACGCAGATAAGGCACGGCCGCCGCACCGACTTCGTCCGGATTCTGCATCGCCTTCATGCCGATTTCCATCGTCAGCTTTTGCACCTTGTCGCCGATATCCGCGAGCGGGTTGATGAACTCCTGCATCTCCGGCTTCACGCCTTCTTCCTCGACAAAATCCGTCACGAGCTTGCCGAATTTCTTCAGCTTCGCGCCCATGTCGCCGAGAATCTTGCGGCCCAGCAAGTCAAGCGCCTGGATCGAGTTCGTGCCTTCGTAGATCATGTTGATGCGGGCATCGCGCACGTGTTGCTCCATGCCCCATTCGGCGATAAACCCATGGCCGCCGTAAATCTGCATACCCATGTTGGTGCCTTCGAACGCGTTATCGGTCAGGAACGCCTTGATGACCGGCGTGAGCAGCGCGACGAGATCGGCGGCGTCCTTGCGCACCGATTCGTCAGTGTGCGAAAGTTCCTTGTCGATATTGAGCGCAGCCCAGTACGTGAACGCGCGACCGCCTTCGGCATAGGCCTTTTGCGTCAGCAACATGCGCCGTACATCCGCATGCACGATAATCGGATCGGCCGCTTTTTCCGGCGCTTTCGGCCCGGTCAGCGAACGCATCTGCAGGCGTTCTTTCGCGTACACGAGCGAGTTCTGATAAGCGACTTCGGTCAGTCCCAGACCCTGCATGCCCACGCCCAGACGCGCCGCGTTCATCATCACGAACATGGCGTTCAAGCCCTTGTTCGCTTCGCCAACGAGCCAGCCCTTCGCGCTATCCAGGTTGATCACGCAAGTCGAGTTGCCGTGAATGCCCATCTTGTGTTCAATGGAGCCACACTTCACGCCGTTGCGCTCGCCCGGAACGCCCGCATCCGTCGGAATGAATTTCGGCACGATGAAAAGGGAAATACCCTTCGTGCCGATGGGCGCGCCGGGCAGGCGAGCCAGCACCAGATGCACGATGTTCTCAGCCAGGTCATGCTCGCCGCTGGAGATGAAAATCTTGGTGCCGCTGATCGCGTACGAGCCGTCGGTGTTCGGCTCGGCCTTCGTACGCAACATGCCAAGGTCCGTGCCGCAGTGCGGCTCGGTCAGGCACATCGTGCCCGTCCAGGTGCCGTCCACGAGCCTCGGCAAATACACCGCCTGCAACTCCGGCGCGCCGTGCGCGTGCACGCATTCGTACGCGCCGTGCGACAAGCCGGGGTACATCGCCCAGGCCTGGTTCGCCGAGTTCAGCATCTCGTACATCGCGTTATTCACGAACACGGGCAGGCCCTGGCCGCCGTATTCCGGATCGCAGCCGAGCGCGGGCCAGCCGGCTTCCACGTATTGCTTGTAGGCTTCCTTGAAACCCGCCGGCGTACGAACGACACCATCGCCTTCGTACGTGCAGCCTTCCTTGTCACCGCTCTGGTTCAGCGGAAAGATGACTTCGGCGCAAAACTTGCCGGCCTCTTCCAGAACCTGGTTGATGGTGTCGGCGTCCAGGTCGGCATGCTTCGGCATGCTCTTGACCTCGGCTTCCACGTTAAGCATTTCATGCAACACGAATTGCATGTCGCGCAGCGGCGCAGCGTACTGTCCCATCGGTCTTCTCCAAAGTGTCCATGAAGCTCGGGCGATGCGCCGCCGAAAACGCCGATGCGGCCAACGCCTAACGCCCGTTGCTTTGATACGAAACTATCGTTTTTTCCAGTGCATCCCGCGTCAATTGCACGGCATCCGGCAAGTGCAGGAAACGCGCGTCGTGATGCAGGCCAAGCGTGAAGCTGTACAGCTCGAAGAGCATGAGCGCAGGGTCCGTATCCGCTCGTAAATGCCCTTCATCTTTCGCCTGCGAGATCGCCCGGGTGAGCGCTGAGCGCCAGGTCGTCACGCTATGCACGAGCTGCTCGCGCACCAGGCTGTCCGCGCGGTCGTCGTACTCCACGGCGCCGCTTATGTAAATACAGCCTGTCGTTACTTCCTCGATGCGCTTTTCCATCCAGCGCGCCAGCATCGATCGCAAGCGCGGCAAGCCACGCGCCTCGCGCAGGCTCGGGTAAAACACCTCGTTTTCGAAGCGGCGGTGATATTCCTTGACCACTTCGACCTGCAAATCCTCGCGCGACCCGAAATGCGCGAACACCCCGCTCTTGCTCATCTGCATCCGTTCGGCCAGCAAGCCGATCGTCAATCCCTCCAAACCGTCCCGGCTTGCCAGGTCCAGCGCGGCGTCAAGAATTGCAACCCGTGTCTGTTCGCCTTTTCGCATGATCCTTTACCATTCTCAACTATCAAATAAAAATCGAACGGCCGTACGATTATTGTAGGTGACCGTTCATGAAACAAGCAATTTTTTAGAAACTGGAGTCTATTTTCGACCGACATCGGTCGGACGAGACCTAAGTTTGTCTCGGTTCGCGTGCGCATTGCCAGTCAGGGCTGTCCCGACTGGCATTCCTGCGATTCAATCGTAACGGCCGACCGTGAGCATTTTCATCATTGTCCGGTAGCCGTTATAGGCCAGCCAGTTGAGTAAGCGAATGCCGATCGGCCTCGCGGCGTAGTGCTCGGCGGTGACCGGCTGGCTTTCATGAAAAGCCGCGAGGATCGCATCGCGCAGTTTCACGATCTCATTTTCGTGGTTCACCAGGACCATGTTGGCTTCGTTGTTCAGCACGAGACTCAGCGCGTCCAGATTCGAGGACCCGACCGTCGCCCAGTTCGAATCCACCACGGCTACTTTGCCGTGGAGAATGGTTTTCTCATATTCCGCGATCCTCACGCCGTATTTCAGCAGGGTTCGATACAGAAACGGCGTCGCGTAATCGAGCGCGACAAACTCCTTCTTGCCGATGACGAGCGTCACCCGCACGCCGCGCTGCGCCGCCTGAGCGAGCGCGCGGCGAAGCTTGCGGCCTGGCATGAAATACGGATTCGCCAGCATCACCTCAGTTTCCGCGCGGGAAATTGCGACGAGATAGGCCTTCTCTATAGC
>NZ_JBAUSA010000177.1:0-3297 GCF_049581465.1 Caballeronia sp.
GCCTTGCGCGCGGTGGCTTTCGGATCGAGGACGAACTGGATATCGACGGGCATGTGCCAGAAATCACGCGCCATATCGGCAATACGACCCGAAAACTGGCTTTTGACCCAGTCGAGCTTGAAGCGATTGGGCGCGGCGATACGCAAGGTGCTCGCGTCCGCGTCAAAATCGACGGGGGCCAACGGTTTGATCCACGTGACGTACTGCTGCGGCGTAAGTTCTCGCTCCAGCAATGCGGAACAGTGTTGCCAGAAATCGTTCATCGAGTGCAGTCGTTTAGGGGTTTCGCCGTGGCCTGCGACCGCCCTCGCCGCCCATGGGCGACAAGACTCGGCGCGAACGGGCAGACATGCGCCGGCGCTTGTCCGCCAAGGGTTTCAAGGCGGATCAGCGCGCCGGAGCAGCGGGCGGATACTTGGGATCGAGCCGAGATTCTAACGCCAAATGGACCCTCGACGCGAGTTATCCACAGGGCCGGAACACTGGTTTACCCTTTCCTGGACACGTAACGGAAACCGGGCTCATGCCCGATAAGCTATTGACGGTCAATAGGAAAACGGTTTAAATAGCGGGTTCCGCAAAACCCGAATTCCTGCGCCAACGGCGTTCGCATGACTTCGCGAGTGCCGCGCGGTCCGTTCGCGGTCCGTAAATTACCCAGTAACTACCCAGTACTTCTTACCCAAGTACACCCAAGTGAAGTGAGACCAACATGAAACGTACTTACCAACCTTCCGTCACCCGTCGCAAGCGTACCCACGGCTTTCGCGTCCGCATGAAGACGACAGGTGGCCGCAAGGTGATCAACGCTCGTCGTGCGAAGGGCCGCAAGCGCCTGGCAGTTTAAGGGCTGCTTTTGACGGCAAGCACCGGCACTCGCCCAGAAGCGGGCGAAGGCCTGGCGCCAGGCACCGCAAGCTCCGGACAGGAAACCAGTCAGTTGCGAGCGCGGGCCGCGTTCCCCAAGGCCGCCAGGCTGCTGAAAACGGATGAATACTCATCCGTTTTTCGTTTGCGCCCCTGGCGCCGGTCGCCGCACTTTGTGCTGTATGGCATGCCAACGGGAAACGAAGCGCGACTCGGCTTGGTGATCGGCAAGAAGTTCGCGCCGCGCGCGGTGACGCGCAACCTGATCAAGCGGCTAGCACGCGAGATTTTCAGGCTGCGGCGCGCCGAACTTGGCGGCTGGGACATTTTGCTGAGATTGCACACGAAGATCGACCGCAAGGCCATGCCGAGCGGGAAATCGACGCCGCTTCGCACGTTGTGTCGTGAGGAAATAGAGGGGTTGATCGATCGTGCGGTGCGTGAAGCTGCACGTCGCATGGCAGAAACTGCCGCCCCGGCTATCCTGAAAGATCCACCCACGCCTCCCAGCCCATGAGCGCGGACGCGGTAATCCGGCTCGCCAGCAGGGTGCACGGCAAGCGCCGGATGTCCGAAGAAACGCGAATCCTATGCAAACGGCACGAACTGCACAAACGGCTTTAATGGCCCTATTGCGCTTCTACAAGGTTGCTGTGAGCCCCATGCTCGGCAACCGGTGCCGCTTTTACCCGTCTTGTTCCGACTACGCGCGCGAGGCAATCCAGTATCATGGCGCCGCGCGCGGCTCAATGCTCGCAGCAAGACGCTTATGCCGCTGCCATCCGTTTTCGGCTGGTGGCATCGACTTGGTTCCCATGCCTGGCAACGCTCCCGACTGCGCCATGAAGCAAAACGCGCAGCAAAATGGCGTGCCGGCGGCCGAACCGGTCGGCAGTCCTGCCCCGAACTCATCGAATTTATCTGCTTCAGCCGAATCACCCGATCCGGCCGGGCCAGCAAATTCAAACTCCCACGGCGCCCATAACGCGCCCTTCGATCGACACTGAGACAACGCATGGATATCAAACGCACCGTCCTATGGGTCATCTTTTTCATGTCGGCTGTCATGCTGTTCGACAACTGGCAGCGAGACCATGGGCGCCCGTCGATGTTCTTCCCAAGCGCCGTTCCGACCAAGACGGCCGGCGGCGCAGCACCGGGAACGACTACGCCGGGCACGCAGGCCTCGGACTTGCCGGGTACGCCGGGTGAAGCACCGGGAACGTCCGCCGCCGACGCAAACGCGCCGGTGACCGCTGCAGACCAACTCGTGAGCTTCTCGACGGACCTCTACTCCGGCCAGATCGATAAGCGCGGCGGAACGCTCTCGAAGCTTTCTCTTCTGAAAGAAGGCGACGGCAAGCAACCCGACATGTACATCACGCTGTTCGATCACACCGCCACGCACACGTATCTCGCGCGCACCGGCTTGCTCGGCGGCGACTTCCCGAACCACAACGACGAGTTCACGCCGGTTCCAGGCGGGCAAACGTCAATGGGCGACGGCAACACGCTGAAGCTTGCGTTCGAGTCACCGGTCAAGGGTGGCGTGAAGGTCATCAAGACCTACACGTTCACGCGCGGCAGCTATGTGATCAATGTCGATACGAAGGTGCAGAACGTCGGCACGGTGCCGGTCACGCCGCGCCTCTACATGGAACTCGTGCGCGATAGCCAGCCAGTGGAAACGCCGCGCTTCTCGCATACCTTCATTGGGCCGGCTGTCTACACCGAGCAGCATCACTTCCAGAAGATCAACTTCACCGATATCGACAAGAACAAGGCCGATTTCACACCTTCCGCCGATAACGGCTGGATCGCGATGGTGCAGCATTACTTCGCGTCGGCATGGATTCCTGAGCAAGGCGCGAAGCGCGATTTCTACGTGCAGAAGATCGACCCGGCGCTGTATCGCGTGGGCATGCAGCAGCCGCTGCAGACCATTGCGCCGGGACAGACCGTCGACGTGCAGGCGCGGCTTTTCGCCGGTCCTGAGGAAGAGCAGATGCTCGCGGGCGTGGCGCCGGGTCTCGAGCTGGTGAAAGACTACGGCATGGTGACGATCATCGCTAAGCCGCTGTTCTGGCTTCTTGGCAAGATCCATGGCGTTGTCGGCAATTGGGGCTGGGCGATCATCCTGCTCACGCTGCTCATCAAGGCCGTGTTCTTCCCGCTGTCGGCCGCGAGCTACAAGTCGATGGCCCGCATGAAGACCATCACGCCGCGCATGACGCAATTGCGCGAACGCTATAAGGGCGATCCGCAAAAGATGAATGCGGAATTGATGCAGCTCTATAAGACCGAGAAGGTGAATCCGTTCGGCGGGTGCTTGCCCGTCGTCGTTCAGATCCCGGTGTTTATTTCGCTGTATTGGGTGTTGCTCTCGTCGGTGGAAATGCGCGGCGCGCCGTGGGTGATGTGGATCAAGGA
>NZ_JBAUSA010000178.1:0-2736 GCF_049581465.1 Caballeronia sp.
GCTTCGAGGTCAGCCTGGTGGAACCGGGGCAACTTTCGCGTTGCGGCGCGCGCCCCAAGACGGACGTGCTCGACGCGCAGTGGATCCAGCGGTTGCACTCCTACGGTCTCTTGCGTGCATCGTTTCGTCCTCCGGATTCCGTGCTGGCGCTGCGCTCCTACTGGCGGCAACGGCAAATGCAAGTGCGCTACGCCGCCAGCCATGCCCAGCACATGCAGAAGGCCATGGAGCAAATGAACGTCAAACTGACGGAAGTGGTCACCGATATCACGGGTTGGACTGGGATGGCGATCATCAAGGCCGTCCTGGAAGGCGAACGTGACCCGATTAAGCTGTCCAAACTGCGCGATAAACGCTGTCTTCGCTCCGAAGAGGAGATCGCCCTCGCGTTGGAAGGAACGTGGCGGCCCGAACATCTCTTCGAGCTTCGGCAGGCGCACGACTTGTATCACTTCCATCATCAGCAGATCACCGAGTGCGACCAGCGGGTTCAAACCTAACTGACGACGTTCGCGAACCGGGCGGGAGAAAAGATCCGAACTGGTAAGCCGCGCAAGACTGGCCGCAAAAGTAATGACGTCCGCTTCGAGGCGACGGGCCCTTTGTTCCAGGCATTGGGCGTGGACCTGACATTGATCGAGGGAATCGAAGTGCGAACAGCCCTGGTCATTTTGTCCGAGATCGGTGTGGACGTCAGTCGCTTTCCGACGGAAAAGCACTTCGCGAGTTGGCTGCGGTTGTGCCCCCCACAGGATGAGAGCAATAAGACCAAAAGGCGCCGTGGTCATCGCAAAGGCACCAACCGAGTCACCATCGCGTTGCGGCTGGCCGCCCGGGCGGCGGGCAAGACAATGACGCCGTTGGGCCTGTTCTACCGTCGGATCCGCAGTCGGCTCGGTGGACTCGGGGCCGTCAAGGCGACTGCTCACAAGTTGGCATGTTTGGTCTACAGGATGCTCAAGTACGGCGAGGAGTACGTGACACAGTCCATGGAAGAATACGAGGCCAAGATCAAGGCCAAGATGTTGGATACGCTGAAGCGGAAAGCGGCGGCAATGGGCTTCCAACTGAGTCCAATGCCCACGCAATAAGGGTTTCGATCAAGGCCGTCACCGTCGCGCGACAGGCCCGCAGCCACGCACAACGCTGAGAAACCAAGTCCACCTACCACGGTTCCGGATGTTGGGGGTAAGGGGAGGCTTTGCGCTTCGCTGACGACTGAACCCCGAACAAACCGGTCGTACGCCAGTCATACCGCTCAACAAGCGCTGGGAGTTCATGGGGAGGTAGTGAAGATTGCAGGTTCGCTGTGCGTGCAATCTACGCAACCCTCGTGCAATCTTCGCGAGCTGGGTCGAATGGTCGCGATGAATCGTCAGTGGGCTGCTCCCCATTTTTTGGTCCACTTGAAATGGGAGTTCCTTGAGTGATTACTAATATCTAGACACAGTTAAACAATCACGCGTTTGTGAGTCCTCCGCTGGTCACAAGACG
Organism: Caballeronia sp.; assembly: GCF_049581465.1. GTDB lineage: Bacteria > Pseudomonadota > Gammaproteobacteria > Burkholderiales > Burkholderiaceae > Caballeronia. The sequence continues at coordinate 1,495 of NZ_JBAUSA010000178.1, forward strand.
CACTGAACTCTTTCGGCGTTGCGTAGTCCAACGAGCTGTGCGGCCGGACCGCGTTGTATTCCCGGCGGAACCATTTCCCCTTCGCCTGAGCGTCCGCTACCGTCTCGAATTCCACCCTCTCCAGGAACTCATCGCGTAATCGACTGTGAAACGATTCGATATATCCGTTCTCCCAGGGGCTTGCCGCGGCTACCGGGATCGACTTCGCCCCCACCCCCGGTAACCAATCTACCAACGCCGCGCAGATGAACTCAGACCCATTATCGCTCCTGATGCGGGTCGGTGCCCCGCGATGACCAATCACCCGGGCCATGATCCGCCGAACATTGGCCCCGGTGAGCGACCCACCCGCGTGCAAGACCAGGCACTCTCGAGTATATTCGTCCACCAAGGTTAGCCACTTGAAGGAACGGCCGTCGGCCGTTCGGTCTTGGATGAAGTCGCAGGTCCAGACATCGTTCTTGAACCGGGCCGGTTGCTGGACGCAACTATTCGCACTCACACCCGGCTTGGAGCCTAATTTCCTGGGTTTTCTCAGCCTCATGGGCCTCCTCAGTCCCAGGCTGTTCCAGAGCCGCCGCACCCGTTTGAGATTGATCGACCAGCCGCGCCGGGCCAACAAGGCATGAATCCGACGGTATCCGTAACGCGGATGTCGCCGCGCCAATCGTTTGATCTCCTTGTTCAAGGCCGGCTCGTCAGGCCGACGCTTCCGGCGATATCGCAGGCCCGAACGGGATCGCCCCATGACGCGGCAGATTCGCCGCTGCGAGACCCCGTACTGCTGCTCGTCCAGGTAATCGGCGGCGGCCCGCTGCTGGTCCGGGGTCACCACTTTTTTTTTGCGATGTCCTGGAGCATCGTTTTGTCCAGGAGCAGTTCGGCCACCAGCCTCTTGAGCCGATCGACCTCGAGCTCCAGCTCGCGGCACCGGCGATCGGTATCGACCTGGCCAGGTTCGTGTCGCTGTCGCCAACGATAGTAGGTCGTCTCGGCGATGCCATGCTTACGACAAAAGTCAGAGATCGTTAGTCCTTTTGCCAGATCGCGGTCGGCTTCGCGTAGCAAGCGCGCGACCTCCTCGGCGTTCCTTCGCCTTCTCATGGGTCCCTCCAAGGCTTACTCTACCCGGAGACTCCCATTTCGACTGGACCAATTTTCGGGGGGCAGGCCATCGGACGGGCCTCAGACACCACTATCGCTAACCGAAGCGTGTCTCTTTCTAACGCAAAAGTCGTATCC
>NZ_JBAUSA010000179.1:0-6349 GCF_049581465.1 Caballeronia sp.
GGCAGGTTCGGACCACTTGGTGCGTGCCTACCACCACACGTATGGCTTGCCGGTCGTGACGACCAACTGCTCGAATAACTATGGGCCGTATCAATTCCCCGAAAAGCTCATCCCGCTGATGATCGCCAATGCGCTAAGCGGCAAGCCGCTGCCGGTGTATGGCGACGGCCAGAATGTACGCGACTGGCTATATGTCGGCGATCATTGCAGCGCCATTCGTGAAGTCCTCGCACGCGGAAAGCCGGGTGAAACGTACAACGTCGGTGGCTGGAACGAGAAGAAAAACCTTGAAGTCGTGCATACGCTCTGCGATTTGCTCGACCGGTTCAAGCCGAAGCCGAACGGTTCTTATCGCGATCAGATTACGTACGTGACGGATCGGCCGGGACATGACCGGCGTTACGCCATCGATGCACGCAAGCTCGAACGCGAACTCGGATGGAAGCCGGCGGAGACGTTCGAAACCGGCCTTGCGAAGACCGTCCAGTGGTATCTCGACAATCAGGAATGGGCTGATGACGTGGCTTCCGGTGACTACCTGAAGTGGGTCGAAACCAACTATGCGCAGCGTGCGCACCACTAACTATCAGGAACTGACCATGGCGCGCAAAGGCATCATCCTCGCCGGCGGTTCGGGCACGCGGCTCTATCCGATTACGCACGTTGTATCGAAGCAGCTTCTGCCCGTGTACGACAAGCCGATGATCTACTACCCGCTATCCACGCTCATGATCGCCGGCATTCGGGACGTATTGATCATCTCCACCCCGCAAGACACACCGCGTTTCGAAGCAATGCTCGGCGACGGCAGCCAATGGGGCATGAATATTTGCTACGAAGTGCAGCCCTCGCCCGATGGATTGGCGCAGGCGTTTATTATCGGCAAGGATTTTATTGGCAATGATCCGTCGGCGCTGATTCTCGGTGACAACATCTTCTATGGCCACGACCTTGGACGGCAACTTGAGGCGGCTAACGCCCGGACCGATTGCTCCACGATTTTCGCGTATCACGTGCAGGATCCGGAGCGCTACGGCGTGGTTGAATTCGACAAGAATTTTCGCGCGTTATCGATAGAAGAAAAGCCTTTGAAGCCGCGCTCGAATTACGCGGTGACGGGTCTTTACTTCTACGACAACACCGTCTGCGATATCGCCGCCGACATCAAGCCATCGCCACGCGGTGAACTCGAAATCACGGACGTCAATTCGCGCTATCTCGAGCAGGAAAAACTCAACGTTGAGATCATGGGGCGCGGCTTTGCATGGCTCGATACCGGCACGCACGATTCGCTGATTGAAGCCGCCACGTTTATCGCGACGCTGCAAAAGCGGCAAGGCTTGGTCGTCGCGTGTCCGGAGGAAATTGCTTACCGCCGCGCGTGGATCGACGACGAACAATTGCTCAAGCTTGCCAAGCCGCTTTCCAAGAACGCTTATGGCCAGTACCTTCTCAACCTTCCCAACGATCAAGTCGCATGGCCATCCAAGTAACCACTAGCGCGTTGCGCGACGTGAAGATCATCGAACCGAAGGTATTTGGCGATACCCGGGGCTACTTCTACGAAAGCTTCAACGAACGTGAGTTCGCGGAGCAGGTGGGAGTCGACGTTCGGTTCGTGCAGGACAACCATTCTCGTTCGGCAAAGGGCGTGTTGCGCGGCCTGCACTATCAGATCGAGCACGCGCAGGGGAAACTCGTACGCGTGATGGAAGGCGAGGTGTTCGATGTCGCCGTCGATATCCGCAAAAGCTCACCGGATTTTGGCAAGTGGACGGGCCTCCATTTGTCGGCGGAGAATCGACGGCAGGTGTGGGTGCCCCCAGGATTTGCGCATGGGTTCGTGGTGTTGTCAGAGGCAGCGCAGTTTCTCTATAAGACGACCGATTACTGGTATCCGGAGCACGAGCGCAGCATTGTCTGGAACGATCCGGAGATCGGTATCGATTGGTCGATTGATTTCGAGCCTTTGCTCGCAGCGAAGGATGCTGCCGGCAAGCGGCTGTCGCAAGCCGACCATTTCGCGTGAGGGGACTTGAATGAGCACGCGAAAGCAAGCGACCATTTTGCTGACCGGCGTCAATGGTCAGGTTGGGTTCGAGCTGGCGCGCAGTCTTCAGGGACTCGGAAGGGTAGTTGCGCTCGATCGCAGCCGCCTCGATCTCGACGACCTCGATCAGGTGAGACGCGTTGTGCGCGACGAGAAGCCGTCATTGATCGTCAATCCCGCTGCGTACACCGCCGTCGATAAAGCCGAAACCGACGCAACTGCATGCATGCGTTCGAACGCGGACGCGCCGGGTGTGCTGGCCGAGGAGGCGCGGCGATCGGGTGCGGCGCTGGTTCACTACTCGACCGATTACGTTTTTGACGGCACGAAAGAGGTCGCGTACGTTGAGGACGATGCGGTGAATCCGCAGAACGTTTACGGCAAGAGCAAGCTGGCCGGCGAGCAGGCGATCGCGGCTTCGGGTTGTAATCATCTGATATTTCGAACGAGCTGGGTGTACGGCACACGCGGCAAGAACTTCTTGCGCACGATGTTGCGGCTTGGCGCAGAGCGTAACGAGTTGAGTGTCGTCGCGGATCAGTTCGGCGCGCCCACCTGGGCGAACACGATCGCCGCATTATCCGCAGGGATTCTGGCTCAGGCTCTGATTGGCCCCGGCGAATGGTGGTCTACCCACTCGGGCGTGTATCACCTGACGGCGTCAGGATCGACGTCGTGGGCGGGTTTTGCCCAAGCCATCTTCGATCACTCAGTGCTCGAAAAGAAGCCTTTGGTCAAGCCGATTCCGGCCGCTTCGTATCCGACACCTGCTGCCAGGCCCGCAAACTCGCGGATGTCAAATGAGAAATTATTTGCGGCATTTGGGATTAGGGCGCCGGAGTGGGACGAAGCGCTTCGCCTCTGTATGGCAATGATAAAGGACGGTTGAGAGCGATCTGGTTCGAACCGCAAGCATTCGCCCCCTTCATGCGTCGGACGGATAAATTGTCGACCCAAGCCATCTAATTCCAATAGCGTCTGAATTCTCGTGAAACCCATCGAGCAGGTCGCCAAGAATGCGGCGACCATCGATATACAACTCGACACCTTCGGACGTCCTCTTAAAGCAAATACTTCCCGTCAGAGGAATATTCGCGATCGCCGTCTCAGCGAGTCCGGTCCATGATCGACCGTCGTGATTCCATCGGCTGATCGTAGCGGCGGTTTCTCCCACCCGTTGAATGAGTAGCGCGTCCATGTCGGAATCTCCGCCGTGACCGCGATATGCAATGACCGCAACATGCGACTGTCCCGCACGATGATCCAGCGAGTACGAAAAATCGAGCTTGTTTTTCGCCCGGTTTTCGGGCCGTTGGATTAGCAGGCACAAGTCGTCCGGTCGCGCTGCCTGACCGTTGGTTTCTCTCGGGGCCGGCGAGCCGCACGTCAGATGAAACGCGGCCCAGGATTTGCGCAGAACCCTGGCGCGAACGGAGGCGGCGAGGCGTTCAGCCGCGATCACGTTGCGTTGATCGCGCATGAGAAGCGCGTCGATTCCGGCAAAAGGATGGCCGTGATGCGCTTCGTCTGCGACGCTGAGCAATCGCACCTCGTGCACCGCGCCATACGCGCCGAGACAAAAGTAGTCGAGCGCTCGCCATGTCTTTCGGTCCAACAGCCAAAGGCCGCTAAGAGAGTGACGGCGAGACGCGCGACCGGTTATCTGGCTCTCGCCGACCAGAACGAAATCGGCCGATGCTGCCAGCCCACGGGTGTAGATTTTGCTGCCCGATTCCCATACCGCGCTGTCGCTGTTCAAGTCGATCAATGCCCCTGCGTCGCTGTGACAGGCAATGCGCTGGCCGTCATCCGTGACCCAGATGTTGTGAATGCCCGTACGGTTCTTGATGGGTTCCAACGATAGCAATTCGAGATCTGGAAAGCTGAACGTTGCCAACGCGGAACCCTTTGTGTGCCGATGCGCAATTGCGTACAGCACATTGTTCGTCTCGAACAGCGAATTGAGATGGTCTCCGGGTGCGTCATCGGTCGATAGCCTGTCCCATCTTGCACTGCCGGGGATCCGTGTTTCCTGCAACAGGGTGGGCCTGGTAGTGTCGTAGATCGATATGGAATTACGGCCGGTGTTCGTGCAAACAATCCGGTTATCGGACGAGAAAACAATTTGATGTGGTTGTGAAAGAAACGGCTGAGACGTAAATGCACCTTCTGAGATAACACCCACTTCAGATTGAGCATATGAAGTGATATCTTTTAGTGCATTATTGTCGAGCATTGAATGCGAAAGAATCAAATCCCGGGCGTTCGGGCGCCATGTAATACCATAATATTCCGATCGATCGCACTCGATTGGCGTAACAGTTTTCGAATTCAACTCGATCAGTAAAAGCGCGCACGTCGTGGCAACTATGGCATAGGTAGAATTACCGGCGGGAAGCATTTTAAATCCATTATCCGTAAGCATTTTTTTCGCCAGCGAAAATTAATATGTTGCACATTTCGCAAGGACTAGTTCGGTTAGCAGCCGTGCAGATTCCTCTGCCGGCAGCATGCCGGTGTTGAGAACGAGCGACGGTGCGAGCGGCGCTTCATAGCGGGAAGACACGCCCGTGAAGCCCGGGATTTCGCCACGTTTGGCGCGCGCATAATGGCCTTTCGGATCGCGCTGCTCGCAAACTGCGGACTCGCAACAACAATAAACTTCAAGGAAGTCTGCCGCGCCGACCAGTTGCTTCGCGTGATCCCTTGCTTGCCGATGCGGCGACACAAGCGCAACAATCACAACGACCCCGTTTTCAAGGAACAATCGTGCCGTCTCAGCGACGCGACGGACGTTTTCATCGCGATCGGCCTCTGAGAAACCAAGATCGGCGCACAAGCCGAGGCGCATGTTGTCCCCGTCCAGAATGGCGGTTCGCATGCCACACGCATGAAGGGCACGCTCCGTCGAATTCGCGATCGTCGACTTGCCGGAGCTCGGCTGGCCGGTCAACCAGACCACCATGCCGCGATGCCCGTTCGCCGATTCGCGATGCGTCCTTGTAACGTCCGATGCCTGCCGAACGAGGTCAGTGCCGAGTACTGGATACGCGATTTCACGGTCTACATGACGTTTCATGATTGTTCCCGTTCAAGTCTTATCGCAGCATAAACGTGCGCGATGGGATTTGCAGCAATTTAACGGCCAACATGGCTTGCATGCGTGCGGTGTCGCGCGTATTCAACGAGAAACGAGAGCACGGCCAGAACGCTTGCGGCTCTGCGCATTTTTCTCGGAAGCGATGCATTAAGGTGATTGACGGTTCAATAGTTCATACGTATGGACTTTCGCCTAGGGAAAGTACTTGGGTGATGGAAACGCGACAGTCGCTCGACCAAAGTTTGAAGGAATCAACATCATAGGGTAGGTTCCATTGCCGGAAGTAACTGAATCGAGCATGCAACAAAATGAGGCGTCGTGGAAGCGGTGATATCGAAACGTATTCGAAATTTCACAAATCGATTCAAGCGTTGTACGCATTTCAGCGGCATTAAATTAGATTGATTCTGGACAAGGTTTGTCGCGATGGCGTGAAGCGCTCCCAGTGTTTCTACGCAAAACGCGTATGTTATTCCACACGTTGCCGGGATGCCAAAACGTGTGGCAACTCCGCAACGCGCACCAGCATCGTCCCGGATGAGCGGCAATGTCCCGTCGAACTGGGGACGGAACGCTTGCGTGCTCTAGCGCGGGCAAGCCCAGACGGGCTTGGACCACCGGGGCGCAGACCGCCCGAGATTGTTTCGGGACCTTCCATACGCTTAGGACTTTGTGTCAAGTTGTTCGCTCGCTTTGGCTTGGTCTCCCATCGTCTCTATACTGGGCGCCGACAGCGGTTCAATCCGCACTGCACGGTTTCATAAGCTTCGTACAAATCAAGCCGTTTATTTTCTTCCACTATGGCTAACGTTTCTTTGCAGCCGATCAAATTTTTATGATTTTTTGTGAATCTACAATCGATGAGCGAAGTCTCAGCGCGTCTTCATGACGCCGATTAGCGTTCACTACCCTTTTAGCCGATGTTGGCGGAATGTCGTGGTTCGCAGCCCGAAGCGCACGGACCATGCGCCGTACTTGACGGGCGGGCATTGTTGTTGCAACCCAGTGTTTTTTTGGACTGGACTTGGGCGGATTCCCGACAAGTCGACTCGGTTACAATTGAGGGATTGTTAGCATTTTCTCCATCGCGCACGGTCGTGTGTATCGCGCCGATGGGTTTTACTCAAAGGAGATGGAATTGACGAGCGCAGTAGTTACTGGCATCACAGGGCAGGACGGGGCATATCTGACGCAATTGC
>NZ_JBAUSA010000180.1:0-5426 GCF_049581465.1 Caballeronia sp.
CGCCCGGACGGCAAGGTTATCGGCCGGGCGGTGGACATGTTCACGGACCCCTCCGGCAAGCCGAAGATCATGGTCGTGAATCTCGCGGGCTTTTTGGGTGTCGGCGACCGCAAGGTCACGTTCCCGTGGACCGATTTCCGCTTCAACCCCGCGACCAACAAGGCGCCGGTGACGCTCACGCAGCCGCCGGCACCCCCTGGGGCCAAGGCGAAAGCGGCGGACGCTGCGCCCAAGCCCGGTTCCCTCAACGACGTTTCACCGAGCCTCACGCAACTCATCGACTCGAATCTCGTGCAGAAAAACGGCGCGCGCATGGGTCGCGTCGTCGATGTGCTGATCGACTCGCAGGCGCAGCCGCAAGCGCTGGTGGTCGATCTGTCGGATTCGCTCGCGGGCGACAAGCGGCAGGTCGCGGCCAACTGGCCGGACCTGCATGTGGTGTCACGCAACAAGGTGCTGCAACTACAAATGGATTTCACCGACGCGCAGATCAAGGCTGCGCCCACGTACTCGCCGGAGCAGCCCATCAAGGTCGTCTCGCCCGTCGTTCCCGCGCCTGAAACCGCGCCCGAGACCGATGCCACCGCTGCCGTTGCGTCGAGCGCGGCATCCGGCGCCGTGCGCCCTGCGAAATAACGATGACGACAACGTTGACGGCATCGGTAACGACACGAAGTCTGCGTGCGCTCGACTGGCTGAACTTCTTCGTCGCGAATGTGCAGACCGGCTTTGGACCGTTCATCGCGTCGTATCTCGCCGCGAACAAATGGACGCAGGGCGAGATCGGCTTGATGCTGAGCGTCGGCACGGTCAGCGCGATGGCGAGCCAGTTGCCGGCGGGCGCGCTGGTAGATGTGCTGCGTAACAAGAAAGGCGCGGCTGCCGCTGCGATCATTGCGATTATCGTGGCGGCGCTGTTGCTGGGTGCGAGTCCCACGTTCGTCTCCGTGTTCGCGGCTGAAGTGCTGCACGGCTTCGCGAGCTGCATGCTCGTTCCCGCGATGGCCGCGATCTCGCTCGCGCTCGTATCGCGTGCCGATCTTGGCGATCGGCTGGGGCGCAACGCGCGCTGGGCATCCATTGGCAGTGCGCTTACAGCGGCATTGATGGGCGCGTTCGGCGAGTATTTGTCGCTGCGATCGGTATTCTTCCTGACTGCGGCCCTTGCAGTGCCCGCGCTGTTCGCGCTGAACATGATCCACCACGAGATGGCGCCTGTGGTGCCGCGCATGAAAGCGGCTGCGAAGCGGGCCGGCGAAAAAATCGCCAGCGTGGCAGGAGACGGCGAGCCTCCTGCAAGTCTGCGCGACCTGTTGCGCGACCGCCGCCTGCTCACCTTTGCCGCGTGCGTGGTGCTGTTCCACCTCTCGAACGCCGCGATGCTCAACCTCGCCGCCGGCGAAGTGACCGCGCACATGGGCGACAACGTTCAGCTCGTTATCGCGGCGTGCATTATCGTGCCGCAGTTTATTGTGGCGGGGCTGTCGCCGTGGGTGGGTCGGCAGGCGCAAAGTTGGGGGCGGCGGCCGGTGCTGATTATCGGCTTCGCGGCGCTGCCGGTGCGCGCGCTGCTGTTTGCCGGCGTGAGCAGCCCGTATTTGCTGGTACCGGTACAGATGCTCGATGGCATCAGTGCCGCCGTGTTTGGCGTGATGCTGCCGCTGATCGCCGCCGATGTCGCCGGCGGCAAGGGTCGATACAACTTGTGCATCGGCTTCTTTGGGTTGGCGGCCGGCGTTGGTGCAACGCTCAGCACCGCGATAGCGGGATTTGCGGCCGACCGCTTCGGCGTGGCGTTCAGTTTCTTCGGGCTTGCTGCGGCGGGTGCGCTAGCGGTGGTGCTGGTCTGGCTCGCCATGCCGGAGACGCGAGATGCGGCGGCGGTCGAGGCCAGGGCTAAAGAGGAACCCGCCACCGCAGGGTAGTGGGCGCGGCGCTTGGGGTCGGGTGTTCTAACCGACGCCCCGAGCATCCGCACGCGAAAGCGGCCCCCGGCTGGTTACCGCCAGCACGCCCGCCAACACCACGATTCCCGAAAGAATCCCGCACAGCCGCATGAGCGCGGGCACCGGATCCGCCGACCAATGATGGTCCTGCACAAACACCATGATGAACGCGATCGTGAACTGGCGGCCGACGTAGCTCGCGCCTTCCCGCCCGGTTTGTACGTGACACCCGATCCATACCCCAACCGACAACGCCAGAATGCATAACACCGCACGCCCCTGCGTCAGCGGCAGTAGCGCCACGCCCAACGCACCCGCGAGCAAACAACCCGCTACGCGCTGAACCATTCTTTCCACAATAGGCCTTCGCGCCTTGGCCGCCAGCACCGTCGACGGCAGTATCAAGACCGCAATTGCCGTGACCATCGCCTGCGCGAAACCGGGTAGATGCCAAAGGTAGGAGAACGCCGCAAGTATCGCCACTGCCAAGGCAGCCTGGAGACCGAGCAGCGAGCGCGCCGGACGCAGCGACTCGAAGGACGGCAGGGCCGCGGAGGCCGATTGCGGTTCCGGTTCCCCAGGTTCAGCCGCCGAGGCAGATCTCGCCGGCAATCGACCCTTTAACTTAACTTGCGCCCCAACGTGGAACAAGCCCGCCACCAGCACACAGGCCAGCGTTCCGACTGCCACCTCCGCCACGCGCAACGCCGCAAATGATGCGGTCGATTTAATCGAGACGAGCCCGTGTGCTTCAAACGTCACCATCAGCGCGGTGACTGCGCCCAACACCCACGCATAAGCCGCTTTGGATCCGTTCGCGCAATACACGCCCGTACCGCCGATCAGCCCCAAAGCAAGCACCACCAGTAGCGGCCGGTCGCCGATTAGCGGTCCAACTATCGTCCCAAGCAACGCACCGGCAAGCGTGCCCAACATGCGATAAATTCCTCGTCGGACCGAAGCCGGGAAACTGGCCTCCATGACCGCGAAGCCGCTGATGGCCGCCCACCAGGTGTTCTGAAGATTCAAGGCATTCGCAAGGACAACTGATAAACCAACCGATAGCACCGCTTGCGTGCCGAATGACGCACGCGCTCTGGACGGTCTCCAGGCCGCGAGTTCGCGCCCAAGGGCAAGCGCCGCGCTCTTGCAGATTGTCGCGAGTGTGTCGAAAAGATCCATCGGCGCGGCTCCGCAGTCCCATTGACACTTACGTGAGCGGCTTCAGGTTCCCCAGCAAAGTTGGAATCAACTCGCTGACCGTGGGATGGATATGCATCGCGCGTTGGAGCGTGGTGTAAGGCGCGTCCGCGGTCATGATGTCGATGAAGGTATGAATCGCTTCGTCGCCCTCGATGCCGACGATCGCGGCGCCCAGGATCTTGTTGCTGGCGGCGTCCACCAGGACTTTCATGAAGCCGTCGGTCTCGCCGCGTTCGCGCGCCCGGCCGACCCGCGACATGGGCAGGGTGGCGATCAGCGCCGGCCGTCCGGTCTTGCGCACATCGTCCTCGCTCATGCCCACGCGTGCGAACGGCGGATCGACGAATACCGCATAGCACATGATCCGGCCATCGACATTGCGCGCCTCGCCGTCCACCACGTTCGAAGCGATCACTTCGTAATCGTTGTACGACGTGTGCGTGAACGCGCCGCGTCCGTTCACGTCGCCCAGCGCCCAGATGCCGTCCACCTTCGTTCGTAGCTGTCCGTCGGTGTTGATCAGGCCGAGCCGGTTCGGGACGATCCCCGCGTGTTCGAGACCGATGTCGTCGGTGTTCGGCGTGCGGCCGATAGCGCAAAGCAGATGCGATGCAGTGATGAACTCGTCGCCGAGCGCAATCCGCACGCCGTTGGCCGCCGGCTCCACGCGCGACATCTCGGTGCCGAACCTGAACTCGACGCCTTCGCGCGACAACACTTTCTGGATCTGCGCGGCGACGTCTCTGTCCTCGCGGGCGAGAAGGCGCTCGCCTCGCACCAGCACTGTGACGCGGCTGCCGAAACGACGAAACATTTGCGCGAATTCCAGTGCGACATAGCTCGCGCCGACGATCACGAGATGCTCGGGCAACTCGGTCAGTTCGAGCATGGTGGAATTCGTATGATAAGAAATACGTTCGATGCCTTCCACCTGCGGCACGATCGCGCGCGTCCCGGTATTGATGAAAATGGCGTCGGCGTCGAGATCGTGCGGTTGGCCGTCATGCCCGTCGATATATATCGAATGCGCTGCGGTGAAACGCCCGTGGCCCTTGAAGACCGTTACGTTCGGGGTATTGCGCAGCCACTTTTCGACGCCGTTGCGCGAGCCCGCGATCACCTCGTCCTTGCGAGCCTTTATGCGGGCCATGTCCACGCTCACGGGGCCTTCCACGATCACACCCATGTCGCCCGCATGGCGCGCGACGTGGGCCGCGCGGGCGCTCGCCACATAGGTCTTGGTCGGCGTGCAGCCCACGTTCACGCACGTGCCGCCAAATAAGTGCCGTTCGATGACCGCAGTTTTTCGGCCGCTCTGGGCGAGCTTCACGGCCAGCGGCGCGCCGCCTTGTCCGGTGCCGATCACGATGGCGTCGAAATGCTCTGACATGGGAATCTCCACGAAGGTCGATGGGATTGCGGCGCTGTGTTTTGGCATAGTAGCCCGGATTTCGCTGGCGCTCGGGGGGTTTGGGGGGTGCTGCTTGTGGCTAGTGTGGGGCTAGGGCTTGGGCGGTGCTGCTTGCGGCGAGTGTGGGGAGAGCGTTGAGTCCTTCTGCTAGCGTGGTCGTTCTGTTTAAGTCGGATTTTCTTGCTTATTTCTGTTAGCCCCTATCCGGGGCGGGACTTCATTTCTTTGCAAACGCGCAAAGAAACGAAGCAAAGAAACGCGTTTTAAACCGCCAATTTTTAAGGGTCGTCGGTTGTGGAGTTCTGGTTTTTGGCACGAACGTAGCGCGGCCCCAAACATTTAACCCGCACTCGAACACCCTCCCCAAGCACCAACGGCGCGCACACGCTTCGCCTCAACAGCCGTAGTCCGGTTGGGTTACCGCTGGGACCATCTACATTCAGGCCCGTGGCAACGCCCGCGGTGAGGTCAACGACAAGGCCAGTAATGAAGCCAGCAAACGGGCTGGCGGAGGCCGCTTGGATTTGAGCGGTCGCGGGGTCGCGTGTGAAGCGCGAGCCGGGCTGGATGAGTGCGGGCTGCGGGCATCGGCGGTACGAGCACGCGGATCGATCCTGATATATGGCCGTCGAGGCGAAGCGTGTGCGCGCCGCTGGCGCTTGAAGGCGGTGTTCGACTGGGCGTTGATTCATGGGAGCCGTGCTACGTTCGGGCCAAAAGCCTGAAATGGACGACGACGACACTTAAAAATTGGCGGTTTAAAACGCGTTTCTTTGCTTCGTTTCTTTTCGCGTTTGCCGTTTGAAAAGAAATGAAGTCCCGCCCCGGATAGGGGCTAACAGAAATAAGCAAGAAAATCCGACTTA
>NZ_JBAUSA010000181.1:0-2375 GCF_049581465.1 Caballeronia sp.
AGCCGGTTCTGGACGCCAGCGCAGATACACCACCGAGCGCTCAAGAGGCGCGAGTTGCAGGTGCACATGCGCAGCGGCGCGGGTGCCCCGATCGCGCCGGATTGCCTGCTCGTCACCGTCGACGAGGTAGTCATTGAAGCCGTCCTTGAACGGCCCCGGTCCCGCTCCTTCGAAGCCAAAAATGCGGCGGTAATTCGTTTCGTTTTCGCAGAAGAGCCACTCGATCGGCTCTTGCGCCGACGCCGTCACGATCATCGTTCCGAGTGCCGGATTGTGCGCGACGACACGTTCGCCCTCCTTTGCATCGGGCACAAGCTTGAGAGACGGCTTGCCGGGCTTGCCCGACCACGCCCATCTGTTGCGGGCCCAGAATTGGGGCATCACATGAAGCGTCGCGCGCTCATCCGCGCGGTTTTCTACGGTCACGCGCATCACGATATCGTCGGGTGTGTGCTTCGCATATTCGATGCAAACGTCGAAGTAGCGGTTATCGTCGAACACGCCCGTATCGAGGATTTCATATTCGGGCTGATCGGCGCCGCGCCGCTGATTTTCTTCGATCAGATCCTGGTACGGGTACGCGTCGTGAGGATACTTGTACAGCATCTTCATGTACGAATGCGTCGGCGTGCCGTCGAGATAGAAGTAAAGCTCCTTCACGTCCTCGCCGTGATTGCCCTGCTCATTGGTCAACCCGAAGAGCCGTTCCTTGATGATCGGATCGCGCCCGTTCCAGAGCCCGAGAGACACGCACCAGTCGAGCGGGTCGTTGCCGAATCCGGCAATGCCATCCTCGCCCCAGCGGTACATGCGGCTGCGCGCATGATCGTGCGGGAAATAGTCCCATGCAGTGCCGTGTTCGCTATAGTCTTCGCGAACCGTGCCCCATTGCCGCTCACTCAGATAAGGTCCCCAGCGGCGCCATCGGTCGAGTTCCGGGCCATGGAGCCGGGCACCTTCCTTCGACTGGAGAAGATTGATTGCGCGTAGCAGTGGCATGGAATCTCCCGAGTCCGACATCGACCATCCAACACTTCAGTGCATGAACGCCTGTCCTTTTCCACTTTTCCGTCAAGGTGCTACTTCGTTCAACCTGCGCGACCGCCCTAGATCGGCTTACCCTCGATAACGGTCGTGCCGGTAGGCGAAATTGTTTCGACCGTCTGGGTCAACTCGAACCCGGCAGCCCGGTACAGCGCACTATATTGTGCCTCGGTGCGCTCGCACCCTCCTGTCATCAGGAGCATGTTCAGGTCGGAGAGTACGGGATAGACGCTGCGCGCGGTGGGCCGCAACATCGTTTCCAACAAGACCAGTCTACCGTTCGGAGCGATAGCCCGGCGGACGTTGTTAAGGATTGCGATTGCCTTTTCGTCATCCCAATCGTGGATTACCCGGGAAAGAAGGTAAGTATTCCCGCCGGCAGGAACGGAGGCAAAGAAATCGCCCGAAATGACCTCGCAGCGGTCCTCCAATCCAGCCTGGGAAATTGTGCTTTGGCCACCCGCCAAGGCGTGAGGCAGATCGAATAGTATGCCGTGCATGCCCGGATTTCGCTTCAGGAGGTCGGCAATGATCCTTCCATGGCCGCCCCCCACGTCGACGGTTTGCGTGGCTAGAGAAAAGTCATACGCGTCCAGCACCCCGGTCATATGAAGGGTGGAGAAGGCGGTCATCGATGCGTTGAAGAGTTTCATCTGCACGGGGTCGCGCAGCAGCCAATCGAAAGGGTTGAGGGCGCCAGAGAGTTTCTGGCTAGCGCTTTCCCCCGTCTTGACGCACTGCTCGAAAAGCTCGACGACACTCGCTCCGGCTTCGCCCCCGAAGAATAGCGCCGGAGAGTGCAAAGACCCCTGTGTGTCCCGCCTGAGCTGTTGGCCCAGCGGTCCTAGCGCGAAGCGACCCGGCGTCTCTTCTGAAAAGACGCCAAAGCTCGACAGCGCTCGCATCACGCGCCCGAGGGACTGCGGGTGGGCGCCGGCCGTGTCAGCCAGTTGTTCGATGCTCCTCGCCTCATCGGCGAGCAAATCGGCAATTCCCAATGCCGCCACTACGTGAATCGCTTCTGAAATGAGCCGCATCTGGATCAGCTCAAGCAGTCGGGCGGCCGCCTCTGGTCGGGTCGCGGGTAATGGAGAAGTGGCATGCATTTTCGGCCCTCCCTGATCTAGCCGTCAGCATCCTGCGAATCCGGGCACCTGGCAAGCAGCAGTTGTCGTTCAAGGAGCGTGCCGTGCCTATGCGCGTCATGGAAAGTAAATCGACGCGCCGCCAGTTTTCACCAGGGGCGCGTCGATAGTTTCCAGCGCTTATTGCGTCCTTATTGGCCCGCTTATTGCCTTCTTGCCGGGCTGCTTATTGGCCTGCTTATTGGC
>NZ_JBAUSA010000182.1:0-3863 GCF_049581465.1 Caballeronia sp.
CGAGTGCACTGGGAGGCGGACTAGAACTGGCACTTGCATGCGACCTTCGATACGCGAGCGTCGACGCGACTGTTGGTTTCCCTGAGGCATTGGTTGGTGCCATTCCCGGCTGGATGGGATGCGCACGACTCGTTGGACTGGTGGGCGCGACGCGTACGCGCGAACTGATTCTGCTGGGTGATCCCATCACGACCAGTCGCGCAGCGGCGTGGGGAATCGTCAACGAAGCCTTGCCAGCCGACGAACTTCGCACGCGTGTGGATGCTGTCTGCAAAACCTTGCTGAAACGCTCGCGAACTTCACTGTCGGTCGGAAAGAGGCTCGTCCGGATGATGGAAACCGGTCAGCCCGAATACGCCCACGAGTTCGCGGCATCAGTCTGCAAAGCGTCGCCAGATGCAATCGAAGGCGTGGCAGCGTTCCGGGAAAAGCGCGATGCAAAGTTCAATTGACAACCTGCTTCCAGCCAAGCGGAGTGGATCGGCGTCGTGGTCCACGTCGATAAACGGAGACACCCGAATCGTCGTTATCGTGGCCGACCCCGTTACGCAGGTGAAGTCGCCTGAGTTCTTCAACGCTCACTTTGCACAACACGGTATCAATGCCGTTCTGGTCCCTGCTCACGTGAACGGCGATGGCTTGCAGGAGGCGTTCCGCGGCCTTGCTGCCGTACGCAATCTTGCCGGCGTAGTTGTGACAGTGCCGCACAAAGTGACCGCGAGTGTTCTGCCTGGAGTGCGTCTGACCGAGCGCGCAGAAGCGATCGGTGCGATCAACTGTGTCCGACGACTGGCTGACGGCGGATGGCTCGGCGATAACTTTGACGGGACGGGGTTTGTATCCGGACTCGAGCAACAAGGTGTCAGCCTCGCAGGCAAGCAGGCTCTGCTGGTCGGCGCGGCGGGCGGCGCCGGCCGCGCGTTATCAAACGCGCTGTGCTCCGCCGGAGTTGGTTGCTTACGCATCTCCGACATCAACGGGGACAAGGCCTCAACGCTGCGCGCCGACTTGCAGAAAAGGTACTGCCGTGTCCGGTTGGAAACGACGGCCGCAGTCGCGGCAGCCGGAGACGATCTCGTGATCAACGCGTCACCGGCCGGCATGCGGACGACTGATCCATGTCCTGTCGACATCTCGCATGTCGGGGAAAACGCCGTGGTCGCCGATCTCATCATGAAACCAGAAAAAACCGTACTGCTTGCGAGAGCAGCTTCAAAGGGTTTGAAAATACACCCCGGTCGACATCTCCTTTTGAGCTCTGTTGAACACATAACAAGATTTCTGGGGCTGCAAACGTAGGGGCTGACGTCGTCATCGACCCAGCGACAGTGCAAACGAATGCGTCAATACAGGCGCTACCGGCGCAAACGCATATCAGGAGACAGGAGTAAATCATGGAAGATCGTTCGAGCTATCGGTGGCGCATCTGCGCGCTGCTTTTCTTCGCTACCACAATCAACTATCTGGACCGGCAGGTGCTTGGGCTGCTCAAGCCCGTACTCGCGGTGCAGTTCGACTGGACAGAAACGCAGTACAGTTACATCGTCATGGTTTTCACGGCCTGCTATGCGATCGGCATGCTTCTTTCGGGCAAGCTCGTTGACAAGGTAGGTGTGAAAATCGGCTACGGCGTGTGTGTCCTGTTGTGGAGTATCGCCGCGTGTGGCCACGCCCTCGTACGCAGCACGCTTGGATTTGGAGTCATGCGGGCTTTGCTGGGTGTTTCAGAGTCCGGAAGCTTTCCCTGCGCGGTGAAAACCGTGTCGGAATGGTTCCCACGCAAAGAGCAGGCACTGGCAGTAGGGATACTCACCTCAGGCACAAGTATCGGTGCCGTTGCTGCGCCCGCAGCCGTTCCGTGGCTCGCCGCGACGTACGGCTGGGAGGCCGCTTTCTTCGTCACGGGTCTGACGGGCTTCATCTGGCTGGCCTTCTGGTACGTGATGTATCAGGCGCCCCTGAAACACAAGAAGGTTTCAAAAGCCGAGCTTGAGTTCATCAATGAAGATCCTGTTTCTGCGCTTCCGTCGGCAGGGGTGCACTGGTTCTCACTGCTGAAGCTGCGCCCGACATGGACATTCTTCGCGGGCAAGCTCCTGACCGATCCCATCTGGTGGTTCATGCTGTTCTGGCTGCCGTCCTACTTTAACTCGCGCTTCCATCTCGACCTGAAGAACCTCGGTTTGCCGCTTGTCATTGTCTATATTGCTACCTCGATCGGGAGCATCGGCGGTGGCTGGGTCTCTTCCGCGCTGATCAAGCGGGGCTGGTCGATAGCGAAAGCCCGTCAGACAACGATGCTTGGGCTTGCGTTTCTGGTGACACCGATCGCTTTCTCACCGTGGATCGACAACATGTGGGCGATGGTCGGTCTGTTGAGCCTCGCTGCCGCGGCTCACCAGGGGTGGTCGGCCAACCTTTTTACGACTGCCTCCGACATGTTTCCGAAAGCGGCTGTAGGCTCCGTCGTCGGGATCGGGGGACTGGCCGGTGCCTTAGGAGCAACGCTGTTCCCCTTGCTCGTAGGCACGCTGCTCGACCACTTCAAGCTGCTTGGCCAGATCAATGCGGGCTATAACATCCTCTTCGTTATCTGCGGGTCTGCCTATCTGGTAGCCTGGGTCGTCATGCGCGCAATACGTGCCTCCAGCACAACGGTAGATATGACGCAGTTAAGCGCCAAGACAAGCGGATAAATGAGTCGGGGGTGGAGTGCAGGCCGGAGCCGAGAAACATGACGGCGGTTAGGCGGATCGCAATCTGATCCGCCTAGCGTCTTTATCACCGGAAAGCCGCGCATTGGGGGCTCACATGTAGTCCTTGCTTGCCCTCACCGACCGTCCTCCTCGTTGCTTCAAGCGAGTTGCGCGACGGGTCGTCAATCGGCTAACGGGCAATTGCAGACAGCAGAGGCCTTAGATTCGGAGAAGAACGGACCGCGAATGCCGCGTCCTCGTGGATGGCGGATGTACGGCTCAAAGCAGCCTGTTGAATAAATCGGGAATCGCTGTCCCCTTTGGGTCGGGAGTGTGAGTTCACTGATGCAGGATGCTGCCGTCGGGTTGCTCGATGCCGCCATCGTCAGCAATCAGCCACATTGCTGACGTGGAACCCAGCCCATCCTAATGACGGCTCAGGCCGAAGACTTGCCGGATCAAGTCTGTACCGGAATGTCCGGTACCTGGGACGTAGCCGGCGTTCAAATTTGCACGCGAAAGCGAGAGCCAAGGACCGTAGATGGACTGGCCTCCATGCGCCGGCCCGTTAAGAGCCGGGCGCCAGTCCATCGCTTTACCTTTGTCAGATGTGCCCAACCAGTGGACTTTGATAATTCAGCGTCAACTCATTCGTGAAGAGCGTAAGCGCATCCGATTGACGTACTGCGTGATTAGCGCTCGGGTGCTCGCGGGACAACTTTAGCGCCATTTGTCCAAACTGTCACATCGTAAAACCAAACCAAAATGGAGGTACCCGGTTTCGGACCTTGAGTCCATAGACTGCTCGTACAAAATGGAAAACGCCTCTCGGATTTTTGTCGCGAGGGGCGCTATCACGTCGGAACAATTTCGCTTACAGCGCGGCGTCCTTCAGCTTCTTCAGCGGGCGCACCTTGAGGCGCACCGAAGCGGGCTTCGCCGCGAACCACTTGTCTTCACCCGAGAACGGGTCCTTGCCGAAGCGCTTCTTCTTTGCCGGCACGTCTTGAGCAACAACCTTCAGCAGACCCGGCAGCGTAAACTCCTTCGCGCCCTTCTTGTGAATCGATGCGAGCACCGTTTCCTCGAGGGCTGCCAACAACGCCTTGGCCGCCTTCGGCTCCACGCCCGAGCGCTCGGCCAGGTGAATGGTCAGCGATGCCTTAG
>NZ_JBAUSA010000183.1:0-2963 GCF_049581465.1 Caballeronia sp.
GCCATGGGCGCGTTCGTGTTGCTCGTGATCAGCGCCGCGGTTGGCTTCCTGATGTGGTATTCCATCGCCCGCGACGCGCAGCAGATTCAGCCGCTTGTGCCCGCGCTGCAAAGCTGGTGGATGAAGATCCACGTGCCGGCAAACTTCATCGGCTATGGCAGTTTTGCGCTGGCGGCCATGGTGGGCGTCGCGTATCTCGTGAAAGAGCGCGGCATTCTGGGTGATCGCCTGCCGTCGCTCGAAGTGCTCGACGACGTGATGTACAAATCGATCGCTGTCGGTTTCGCGTTCTTCACCATCGCGACCATTCTCGGCGCGCTGTGGGCGGCCGAAGCATGGGGCGGTTACTGGAGCTGGGACCCGAAGGAGACGTGGGCGCTGATCGTCTGGCTGAATTACGCCGCGTGGCTGCACATGCGGCTGATGAAAGGTCTGCGCGGCTCGGTTGCTGCCTGGTGGGCGCTGACCGGATTGCTGGTCACCACGTTCGCGTTCCTCGGCGTCAATATGTTCCTTTCGGGCCTGCATAGTTACGGAAAGCTCTAAAGAAACTTCCACGCGCCGTGCATCGATGCACCGCCGCCTGCTGCAGAGATATTTTCGCCTCGAGCGGTTCCCGCTGCGACGAGCGCGATGAAAAACCGGGCGGCGAAAAACAAGCGGCCGTTCATTCGCTCGCCTGGCGCAGCGTGGAAAGGGTTCACGAGGATTCCCCAGAGCTGGTGGCAAACGACGACGACAAGCCGGCCAAGCCTGGCCTGAACGCATGGGAGTCTGATCGTCGCATAGCCGCGTAAGCACGCAATTTTCAAAACGGAGAGAACGCATGTCTACAGCCGAACAATTCGATGTCGTCATTCTTGGCAGCGGCCAAGGCGGAAAGCTGCTCGCATGGCATCTTGGCCGGTCAGGAAAGAAGGTGGCTGTCGTCGAGCGCCGGTGGATCGGAGGGTCGTGCCCGACGGTCGCCTGCCTGCCGTCGAAGAATGAATTGTGGAGCGCCCACGTTGCGCATGTCGTGCGGAACGCGGCCAAATTCGGCACCATCACCGGCCCCGCCACGACCGACATGCGGCGGGTTCGCAGCCGCAAACAGGACATGATCGACCGCGACACCGCATTCCATCATGGAGCCTACAAGGATAGCGGTGCGCAAGTGATCATGGGCAGTGGTCACTTCATCGCCCCGAAGACGATTGAAGTGGACTTGAACGACGGCGGCACGCGCGTGGTTTCGGGCGACTAAGTTGTCATCAACGTCGGCACACATGCCGCCATTCCGAACATCCCCGGCCTCGAAGCCGTCCGCGCATTGACGCATATTGAAGCCCTCGAACTCGACTATCTGCCGTCGCACCTGATCGTACTTGGGGGCGGCTATATCGGCATCGAAATGGCGCAGGCTTACCGGCGTTTCGGCAGCCGCGTCACGATCATCGAGCCGACCCGCCAGTTGATGAGTCGCGAGGACCCGGACGTCTCGAAAGAGATGCACGCCATTATGACGGGCGAAGGCATCGAGGTGATCCTCAACGCGCAAACGATCAACGTCCACGGACTGTCGGGCGACGCCGTTACGCTCACGTACCGAAACGCCGAGGGCGAGCACAAGCTCGAAGGAAGCGATTTGCTGGTGGCGATCGGCCGCGTGGCAAACACGGCGGATCTCGGACTCGAGACAACTGGTGTGGAGCTCGACGCTCGCGGCTTCATTCGAGTCAATGAACGGTTGCAAGCGAACACGGACGGAGTCTGGGCAATCGGCGAGTGCGCCGGCAGCCCTCAATTCACTCATATCTCGGTGGACGACTACCGGATTGTGAGGGACAACATGGCGGGCGGAAATCGTCGTATCGACGAACGTCTGGTGCCTTACGTCATGTTCACCGACCCACCCATGTCGCACGTAGGCCTGTCCGAAGCAGACGCCCAGCGCCAGGGAATTCCGGTGCGTATCGCCAGATTGCCAATGGGCAGTATCCTGCGGACCACGGCGACCGAAGAGATTCAAGGCTTTTTGAAAGCACTGGTGAGCATGACTGACGATCGCATCCTCGGATTTTCGATGGTGGGTTCGGAAGCCGGCGAGGTCATGGCGATCGTTCAGACGGCGATGATGGCGGGACTTCCCTACACCACGCTGCGCGAAGCCGTACTCACCCACCTCACAATCGCAGAAGGCCTCGGCGCGCTGTTTGCGAACGTTCCGGCTATGCCGGCTTAACGGGTGGAGCAACATCGGGGCGTCGCGCGATCAGCACGCGCGTCGCCTCGAATTCCACCGTATGTGCCTGTCGAACAGCGTCACTACGCTCGCTACATTAAGGTCCGCGTGTTGGTAGCGTCCCGGCGCAAAGCTCATTCAGGCCAGTCGAATGGCGTATAGGGCAAGGCCCGTTTGTGCCGGGTCGCTTCATGGAAGCGCAACACGGTGTCGTAAAGAGCATCGCTGACCGGTTTGCATTCCAAGAAGTCGCCGATCGCGTCTACGGGTAACCATCCGCTCAGGGCACGCTTGCGCCGTCAAGGTCAAGAATCTCGTAGCGATGTGAGCAGCCGCGCGTCGCCCAGTCAGCGTCGGGTCCGGCCGCCTGGGCGATTCAGACGCAGTGGACGGCATCGCGCATGGCGGATAGTCATTGACTCGCAGCAGCTGGGGCTGCGGTCTTTGGCGCTTTTTTCTTGTGCTTCAGATGAAAGCCGCCCTTATGTGTACTTGTCGGTGTGGACGTATTGTCGCCCCCGTATGTAGGTCCAGCAGTCGCTGCGCCGTGTGCGTTGCCGCCGCCCCCGCCACCCGCCAGACACACATTCGAAACACCCAGCGCGAGTGCAATCGCCAACGAGGCCTTAATGTTCATCACTCTCTCCTTCGGACGTGGTAGCCACCGTGGTAGCGCAACCAATGTTTGCTACGTGTTGTAGCCGTGACAGCCGAACGGACTGCCCGACTGCCGGATCCA
>NZ_JBAUSA010000184.1:0-2048 GCF_049581465.1 Caballeronia sp.
ACCCACTGCACGAGGGTGTGAGTGTCTTCCCTGGAAATCGGACCGCCCCGTTCGGCAGCCAAGGGCATTGCAGTGTCGCCCCAATGCGCGCGGCCGTCAGGCCGCAGCTTGTGTTCGAGCATGATCGACGCATTAGGAACGTCGCGATACCGCTGCGCAATCCGCTGGAATAATGGTGCCAGAAACGGCGACTCGACGGTGTGACAAAACATGCAGTGGTGCTGGTCGACGAGCGCTTCCGGATCCGGCGCCGCGAGCGCACATGTGCCGCGGGACAGCAGAAGAGTGGCAATGGCGCACGCAAATGCGGCGCGATTAAACTCACATCAAACGCATCCTGAAGCTTGACCGCTTGTGATTGCGAGGGCCAAGCAGTGTTACATGATGAGTTCTTGATGGCAGCAACAGCACCAAATCTGCGACGAATGGGGATTCGATTCATGGCTAACGACGAGAAGAACGACATCACGGCTGCGTAACGAGCGACGGGGGTGTCTTTGCTCAAAGATCTCGCACGTTTGGAAACAATCCGAAGTCAAAATTCGCGGTACAAGATTTTTTTCGGCGTGGATGAAACAGCTGTTCTTCAACAGAACCAAAGTGAAACGGCCATTCGCCGATGAAGACGCTTAGTTAGAGCACGAAAACGTAAATTCAACGAACAAAGGCGAAGTTGTCCGCCGGTTAACCTTCGTAGAAGAGGTCAAGGATATGACCTTTTGCACGAAGATCGAAACCAAAGCGCAGTCAGAAGTTACACATTATCCCAGTAAGGGGGTGATCCGATCGCATCGACAAGGAAAGCCGATACCTCGCGAACCTTTTGAGACCGCAGCCTGTTCTCAGGCGAGAGAATTTGAATGTATAGCTCTTCAGCTGACGCGGAGACATCCCAATCTGTCAGCAGACTCAAAAGCTTCCGATCTTTAAAGCTTGTCGGAGCGAACAGCCAGCTTGGGAAGAGCACGATTCCGCGTCCTGCCAAAGCAGCAGCCACCAATACCTCGGCGTTGTTGCTTCGCAATGGCCCGCTCACGTCCATCGGCTCAAAGTTCTCTTTGGACGAGCGCCTGAAATACCACCCCAGCGATCCTTGCGGGCCCTTGTACAAGAGGCAACTGTGCCGCAACAGGTCTTCCGGGGTTTGCGGTGTGCCGTGCAAAGCCAGGTATTCAGGGCTCGCAGCAAGCAAGTATCGATGAGCGCTCACGACCTTACCTATCAGTCCCGAATCTACTAGTCGCCCCACTCGTATCATCACATCGACACCTTCTTCCACTGGATCGATGAAGCGATCCGTGAGAGTGAGTTCTACCGACAGGTCAGGATATTTGGCTTGCAGCCCGTTGACCAGATGGGCGATATGAAGCCGGCCAAGCCCTTCTGGCGCATTGATCTTTACCAGTCCCCGGATGCCGGCGTCCCTATGGGCGAGCTGATCTGCAGCGTTATCCAGCAGTTCTAAAGCCTCACGTACTTGCGAATAGTAGCGCTGCCCCTGCTCGGTGAGCCTGACGGCACGCGTGCTCCGATAAAACAACTGATGTCCCAGTTCTTTTTCCAACGACGCAATAAATCGTGACACTGATGACGCAGGGGCCTCAAAGTGCCGGGCAGTGGCGAGAAAACTGCCAGTCGTCGAGACCATCAAAAAATAACGTAACGCCTGGATGTTCATGGCTGCCTCTTAGCGATTAAGCGGCCCGTGCCTTGAAGACGCCTGCCGGAGCCAACGGTAGCACCGCGTCAGTGTGCGCAAGTCTCTGAGATCTGGACTCCCGGACTCATTCGCCAAGCGAACTGCAGGGCAACTCGGACCAAAAATGCTGTTTCGACAAATAAGATTTGCTGTATCAACGAATTGATGCAGATATCACATTCACCTAGAATCGCATTTGCTAGGCTCCTATCCATCCGCTACAGCGTTTTGCGATGAGCGGAGTCAGAAATCAGGAACGTCGAGGGCGCCGTGCCTATGCCGCACTGCTCTGTCGGCTGCCTCCTCCCGCCATTACGCTCAATCAAGCAGGATCCCCACGCGATGAACA
>NZ_JBAUSA010000185.1:0-1509 GCF_049581465.1 Caballeronia sp.
GGCAAGAACGTGAGCATCCAGAATAGCGGCGACGTTAATAGTCCACGACGAAGGTTACGACGCACGATGCAAACGCATCGACCAATATCATCGGCACGACCTTACCTGCTCATCGCGCCGCGCGGCCACGCGCCGGCACTCGCTGCGTTTAGAGACTGGCTGCTTGCGGAATGCGGGGTGGTCGCTTAAGGCGTACTGGCGCTCCGATACCACCGCCACGGCGTTTAGCTTCTATCCACCTCCCCGCCCGATTTGGTCTACTCCCATCAGAAACGCGCCGCCCTCGCGGCGCGGTCATTCGCATAGTGGAGAACCTATGGCCGACACCCTTCCTCATCAACTCGTGCTGACGGTCGCCTGCCCGAGCGCGGCGGGCCAGGTAGCAGCCGTGGTCGCGTTCCTCGACCGGCACCAGTGCTATATCGACGAACTTACGGTGTATGACGACGACCTCAGCGAGCGCTTTTTCGTGCGCTGCGTTTTTCACGGCGCCGATCACGACGAAACCCTGCAAATCGCGGCGCTAAAGAGCGAATTCAAGCAGATCGCCGAGCGCTTTTCCATGACCTGGGCAATGCACGATGTGGCCGCGCGGCCCAAGGTGCTGATCATGGTGTCGAAGCTGGAACATTGCCTGGCGGACCTTTTGTTCCGCTGGCGCATGGGCGAGCTGAAGATGGATATCGTCGGGATTGCTTCGAATCATCGCGTTCTCGAACCGCTCGCGGTGCAACATGGCTTGCCGTTTCATCATCTGCCCGTCACGCCCGATACCAAGCCGCAACAGGAAGCGCGCCTGCTCGACCTGTTCGAAAGCTCGGGCGCCGAACTCATGATCCTCGCGCGCTACATGCAGATTCTCTCGGGCGAAACGAGCCGCAGCCTAGCCGCGCGGGCGATCAACATCCATCACTCTTTCCTTCCCGGCTTCAAGGGCGCAAAACCCTATCATCAGGCTCATACGCGTGGCGTAAAACTGATCGGCGCGACGGCGCACTTTGTGACTGACGACCTCGACGAAGGACCGATCATCGAACAAGTGGTCGAACGCGTGGATCATTCATACAAGCCGGATCGATTGCTGGCAACAGGTCGTGACGTTGAATGCATCACGCTGGCTCGCGCGGTGAAGGCGTTTATTGAGCGGCGCGTTTTTATCAATGGCGATCGGACCGTTGTTTTGTAAAGATCTTCGCCCGGGCTTCATCGCCGGAAATGAAAAACGCCGCTTAGAAGCGGCGCTTTTCATGCTTTAAACAAAGACGAAGCAAAAGCTCATTTCGTCCAGCTTTCCACGCGGTCACCGTGAGCGGTCACCCATTCATCGGCCGCGGCGGCCGGCTTCGCGCCGTTCGTTGTCGCCAGCATCACGCTGTCGATTTCGCCCGGCTTCCACTGGAACTTCTTCAGGAATGCGACCACCGTGGGCGCCTTCGTCTCAAGTTCCGGATTGATCACGCTGTCCACATGTTCCGCGTCGCCGAACACCTTCTTCGGATCTTCCAGGAA
>NZ_JBAUSA010000186.1:0-6657 GCF_049581465.1 Caballeronia sp.
CGGCGACTCAGGCCGAGATCAAGACGGCACATCGTAAGCTGGCACGCAAATATCACCCCGATCTGAACAAGGACGCGAAAGCGGAATCGCAGTTCAAGGAAATCGGCGAGGCGTATCAGGCACTCAAAGACCCGGAGAAACGCGCGACCTATGACCGCCTCGGAACCGGGCTAAAGGATGGCGACGAGTTCAGGTCGCCCCCGGACTTCAACGAGGGATTCGAATACGCCGGCGCCGGAAGCGAGCAGGACACGAACGATTTCTTCGAAGGCTTGTTCGGTGACCGGCACAGGCGCAGCCAAACGCACGCGCGAGCACGCGACTGGCCAGGCGAGGATCACCACGCAAAGGTCTCGATCCCCCTCAAGGACACCTATACCGGCGCCCAACGCTCGTTCACGCTGCAGATGCCATCGGTGGACGCCCAGGGCCGCGTCACATACAAGTCGCGGACACTCGACGTATCGATTCCAAAGGGGATTCTCGACGGCCAGCGCTTGCGGCTCGCCGGACAAGGAGGGCCCGGTATCGGACAAGGACGCGCCGGCGACCTTTACCTCGAGATCGCTTTCGAACAGCAGTCGAGATTTCGCGTCGAAGGTCGCGACGTCACACTGGACCTGCCCGTCGCACCGTGGGAAGCAGCGCTCGGCGGGGAGGTCATCGTGCCGACGCCGGACGGCTCCGTCACCATGACCGTGCCCGCGGGTTCCGCTGCCGGACGGCGCCTGCGACTCAAGGGCCGAGGCATTCCAGGCAGCCCGCCAGGCGACCTGTACGTCACACTGGGCATCGCCCTGCCCATCGCCGACACCGACGCCAAGAAGGCCGCCTACGAGGCCATGCGCCAGGCCTTCAAGTTCGACCCTCGCGCTCATTTTTATGGATGACCCATCATGAGAGAAATCGGTTCGGTCTACCTGCAAGGCGAGATCGTCGAGGAGCATCTCGAGTTCACGCTCGTCGAACTGTGCCGCGTCACGGGCGCCACGGAGGAACAACTCAGCGTATGGGTCGAGGAAGGGGCGTTCGAGCCCCGCGGTGCAGGCCCTCACGACTGGCGCTTCAGTGGCGCTTCGTTGCGTCGCGCGCTAACCGCCCAGCGATTGACGCGCGACCTGGAACTCAACGGGCCCGGGGTTGCGGTCGTGCTCGATCTCCTGGACCGGATCGACGCGCTGCGCGCGCGCCTCGCCCAGCACGGTCTTGACGAATGACCCGCTTCGTGAAAGCGAGGTCGTCATGACACGCTACGTTTCCCACGGTTTCTCGCGCTCGCTGCGGGACGGGTCCGCCGCCAACGAAGCGCGGATGATGGCGATCATCCGCGCTTCGCGCGAAGCCATCATCACGATTGACTCCAACGAAATCATCCTGATGTTCAATCCGATGGCCGAACAACTGTTCGGCGCCACGGCCGCGGACGCGATCGGCACATCGCTCAATCGATTCATTCCCGAACGCTTTCGCGCTGCCCACTCGCACCATGTCAACCAGTTCGGCGTGGCGGGAATCTCGGACCGGCAAATGGGCAAGCAACGCGTGCTGTTCGGGCTCAGGACGAATGGCCAGGAATTTCCCATAGAAGCGTCGATCTCCCAGATCGAAGATAGAAACGGCAAGCTCTATACCGTCATGCTGCGCGACGTCACGGAACGCGTCCAGGCCGACAATACGCTGCAGGCTTCGCGCGAAGAACTGCGCGCGCTCTCCGCGAACCTCCAGCACGTACGCGAGGAAGAGAAGACCCGCATCGCACGCGAACTGCATGACGATCTGGGCCAGCAGTTGACCGCCCTGAAAATGGATCTCTCCGCGGTCGAAGAATCCCTGGATACGGGCGCAATACCAGACCGCGCGCTCAATCACGAAATAACCGGACACCTGAGGTCGATGCGCCGCCTGATCGACGCGACGGTGGCATCCGTGCGGCGCATCGCCGCCGATCTGCGGCCCGTGATGCTCGATGACCTCGGGCTCGTTCCCGCCATCGAATGGCTGGTCAGCGACTTCACGAACCGCTATGGCATCCCGGTCGAAACACGGATCGAGCATGGCGAGGCTATCTTCAACCGCGACGGCGCAACCGCTCTGTTCCGGATCGTGCAGGAGGCGCTGACCAATGTTGCGCGGCACGCAGAAGCAACCCTTGTGATCCTGTCGATCTTTCTCGAAGACGGCCAGTACGTACTGAGGGTGGAGGACAACGGCCGCGGCGCCGTCGAGCGTCACGCGCCTGACGGAAAATCGTTCGGATTACTGGGCATGCGTGAACGCGCGCACATGCTCGGCGGCCGGGTGAGCACCGGCCCCGCCAACGGCAACGGCTTTGTGGTGACCGTACGCTTTCCCGCCAACACATTGACACAGGACGAAGTGCTCCCATGACCCGTGTGCTTATCGCCGATGACCATGCGCTCGTGCGCGACGGATTGCGGCATATCCTGCAGAACGCAAGCGGGTTCGATGTCGCAGGGGAAGCAAACGATGGCCCAAGCACCCTCGCGCTGATTCGGTCGGTGCACGCGCACGTGATCGTGCTCGACCTGTCCATGCCCGGCCGTACCGGCGTCGAACTCGTCAAGCAGATCAAACTCGAAACGCCGGGGCTGCGCATTCTCGTCCTGACCATGCACGCAGAGCATCAATACGCGGTACGCGCGTTCAAGGCGGGTGCATCGGGTTATCTGACGAAGGAAAGCGCGAGCGCCGAACTGGTGGCGGCAGTGACGAAGGTAGCGGCCGGCGGTGTCTACGTCAGCCTTTCCATGGCCGAAAGCCTGGCGCAAAGCCTCACCGAACCGGCCGACACGCTCCCGCACCAGCGCCTGTCCGACCGGGAACTCGACGTCTTTCGCCGGCTGACGGCAGGGCAGACGTTGTCGGAGATCGCCGAAGCACTCTGCGTGAGCGCCAAGACCGTGAGCACTTACAAAACGCGCATCCTCGAAAAAATGCAAATGCCGCACGACGTGGCGCTGATCCGGTACGCGGTACGTCACAAGCTCTTCGACGAAAACGAATAGCTCGGCGGTTCGGCCTGTAGGGAAATGCCTACAGCCGTTCCGAAAGCCCTACACCAAGCTCGTTCGCCGCCGATTTTATTTCGAGATGGCCTCCGCGATACTTCTATCCATGCAATCGAAAACGTGAAACGCCATCAGCGAATGACGGTCATCCTCACGTACGGAAAATGGACGCTGTGTTGCGGCGGCATTTCCGCCTGCCTTCTTAGCAGCTCGCAGCACGTCGCGCCCGGTCCACCTGCGGCGCGCTGATCGTCCATGCAGCTTGTCCGTCGAGACTCGTGCCAGCAACCCGGCGCGGTACTCGCACGTCCGTCCAGATGACATCGAGTAAAGCAGGAGCTGACCATGTTCCCCGTTATGGAAGAGGATGTTGCCGTCGCGGTGCGGTTTGAACGACCCGAGCAGAAAATCGGGAACGTCGTGGCGTTTTCGGCCAGGCGCAATGCTGTTCGTTGTTCGACTTGCCAGCAGCAGCCGTTCTGCATGCCACCCCGGCTCAACCCCGAGGATATGGCACGGGTCAACGCGATCGTTGGGTCGACACGGCATGTCCGGCGCGGCGAAATACTGTACCGCGAAGCAGACGCGTTCGAGAGCATCTACGCGGTGCGAGTCGGCTCATTCAAGACGGTGATCGTGCATCGCGACGGTCTGGAACACGTGACGGGATTCCATCTCGCCGGGGATACACTGGGTCTGGACGGTGTCAGCGCCGACGTGCATACGTGCGACGCGATCGCATTGGAAGACAGCATCGTGTGCGTCATTGCGTTCGGTCTGCTTGCCAAGGTATGTCGCGACGTCGAGCCGATGCAGCACCACGTTCACCGCATGATGAGCGGTGAGATCGTACGCAAGGAAAGTCTGCTCATGCAATTCGGCACTATGTCGGCGGAGCAGCGTGTAGCAGCTTTGCTGCTCGATTTATCGCAGCGATTCAAGGCGCGCGGTTATTCAGCGAGCGAATTCAATCTGCGGATGACGCGCGAAGAGATCGGCAGCTATCTGGGCATGAAGCTCGAAACCGTGAGTCGCATGTTTTCACGCTTGCACGACGAAGGCTTGATCGACTCATCAGGCAAGCAGATCACGATTCTCGACATGGACGGGCTCAAGCGGCTTTAGGCCGTATCTGTTGCTTGGCGCCTGCGAGGCCCAGGCTGATCTAAATCATAGACGCGATTTCCCATTTGGATAAATTGAAACCCTGACCTGGGACCTTATTTTTCGGAGAGGAAAATGGGCTATAAAAGCATAGTTGTTCACGTCGATACGAGCGCACAAGGGCGCGCGCGAGTCGCCGTCGCCATGAATCTCGCCAAGCAGTTCGATGCTCACCTGAGCGCGGTCTACTCGGTGTTCGAGCCCGATCCGCAGACGTTCTATGTCATGGCGGGCACGGCACAATATTTCGCCGTTCACGAAGAGCAGCGAGCCGTGCAGGCTGCTGCCGTGAAGCAGCATTTCGACGCCGAACTCGAACGCATGGGTATCGAGGGAGAATGGATCGAGACCAGTACCTTTGAAGGCACCCCGGTCTCGCGGTATGGGCGATGCGCCGACCTGATCGTGGTCGGCCAGGTCAACCCCGACGACCCGGATACGTATATCGGCGAGCATTTCGTCGAGGACCTGATCATGTCGTCTGGGCGCCCCGTTCTGATGATTCCGTACACGGACTCATTCAACACGATCGATGGCGAAGCGATGATTGCGTGGGACGGGAGCCGCGAAGCGTCGCGAGCGGTGTCCGACTCAATGCCCTTCCTGAAGAAAGCGAAGCACGCTTCGGTCGTGACACTGGACCAAGCGGCCGTGAGTCCGTTCTCGGACCGAATCCCGGGAATCGACATTGCTGCGACCATCCGGCGCCATGACGTCAACGTGGACGTGCATGCGGTGGAGGGTGTCCCGCACGCCAGGATCGGGGAGGCGTTGCTGTCCCAGGCTTCGGACCTGAACGCCGGCCTGCTCGTCATGGGCGCTTATGGGCACGCCCGGTGGAAGGAAATGGTGCTTGGCGGCGCGACCCGCACGCTCTTGGCAACGGCCACGCTGCCGGTCCTGTTTTCTCATTGAAGTTGGGCCGTGAGGCAAGCCGCCGCTAGGAAAAGGTTGGGGAAAAGCAAAAGACCGCTGTCCGTGGGGGCAGCGGTCTTCCTTATGACGGGTGGCGAACGTGGGACTCGAACTTCAGATTTGTGGAGTGCGTGGGGATAGTCCGTTACGACCCGCTAGCCGCGAAACTGGGCGCCGGTTATTGGCCGGGCGCCGGCGATTTTACGCTCGGGGTCGCCAGCGTGTTGTTGGTCGCGGGAGCGGGGGTAGACGTCGTGCTACTCGGCAGGCCCGAGTTCGGCGCCCCGGAAATCCTGCCGCTGTCCGAGTTAGTGCCGCCTGGCGTGCCGTAGCCGCTCGTTCCACTGTTCGCCTGGTTCGCCGGGCTAGCCGTACTACCCGCCGAACCGTCGCCGCTTGAGCCTCCCCCCGCCGCCTGTGCAAAAGCGCCGCCCGACAGCGTAAGTGCGGCGACGGCCGCGATTAAGGTGCTAATTGCCTTGTTCATGATCCGTCCCTCCTTGATTGGACTGGAAGATAGACGCAGACGGTCGTCGCCTGCTTGACCACGAATGAAGCACTTACCGTGCCGCGTCGTCTACTCGCACCTAAACGATGTGCGTCGCAGCGAGCGGCTCTCGTTGGCGTTTGGCAGATCCGCTACGCCGTTCAGCCGCCCCGCCGCGTACTATTTCGACGCCGGCCAGATGTGGGAGACGACACCAGGGACAATGGAAAATTTACAATGGACCGATTTTCTTTTCTCAAGCAATTTCGTTAGTAGTTGACGCGGCGAGCGCGGTGTCAATGCCGACGGAGTGTCAACGATCCGCACACTGAGTTATTCGAAAACCCGAGCCCATGCCGCCCGAACTCGTCGCGCGCGGTCCTCGAAGAGATATGAGGCAGCCAGCGTCAAGAGACCTGAAATAGCACCCGTCAGGATGTGCTCGACATAGGGGATGTGGTAGTGACTCGCATGCGAGTAGGCGTCGCCTGCCGTTGTCAGGAGGCCGACGATCAGCGCATTACCGTATCGATGCGCGTAGAGTTTCGCCGCAGGCGTAAAGGTCAACAGTACGGCCAGGAGTCCCGTGAGCACACCTGTATGGAATGCAACCACCCAGTGGGCAAGGCTCATGATATTGCCCCAGCTCCCCGGCATGCAGGTCATGCACGCGCTGGTCGGCTGCCAGAAACGCTGGATAAAGAGCATGACGCGGCGCTTCCACTCGGGTGACATGATGTATTTCCCATCAATGCCGTTGTTACGGCCGACGCCACTATAGGTGCCGTTGGAGCGGTTTCCAGGCCTTTTGACCCGCTTGCCGTCCTCGTCATGGACGCGTTAACCTGCGCGCCGTCGAGGGCGAGCAATAACGTGGACATGGCGGAATACTACACTGCGATGGGTCAGCGTTCGTTGAAGGCGACCAGGGTGTGGCATACGATGGCAGACAATCTGCCGACGCTTTTATTCGGCACATCTTGCACGCACTCGCAGCGCTGAACGCATACCACCGGGAAGTTCTGCTGGCGGTCTAGCTGAGGGACTCGGTCGGCCTTCGCC
>NZ_JBAUSA010000187.1:0-1518 GCF_049581465.1 Caballeronia sp.
CCGCGATACCAACGGGGCCGCTGCCGTCCTGCAATCGCAGCCGAAGCGTTGCGCGAGTGACTGTTACCTCGCCGAGATTGAAGGCGTCGCCGGTCCCGCCAATACGTCCCCTGACCATGGCCAGCCCAATGTCGGGCGCGCGCAACCAGTCAAACGCTGGCAAAGCCTTTCCATCGAGCGCGTCGTTAAGCGACGCTTCGAGTTGCTCACGCGACGTGCGCGCCAGAACTCCCATCCACTCTTGCCGCGACAGCGGACGCGCCGGGTCGAGCGCCTGCGCAGAGATACTCATTGCTTCCTCTTTTCATAGGGGAATCGGCGACATTCATCCGATCCATCAATCGAGACCTGCGGACGGCCCATCTTAGAGTCCATCCACCGTTTCGTCTATCATCTAGTCGTCTAGACGTTTAACCTTACAGATGTCTGTTTTCGAAACTCCGCGCAGCTTTCACATTTCCATCATGAGCGGCGCACTACAATGTCAAACCGATATTCAATCTGAGAGCAATGACACCGACATGACATTGAACGAAAACGCAGCGGATATTGCAGTAGAGCGTGGCGCGGGCGTCGCGGTGTGGCGGCAGATCGAACAGATCCTGTCGGCTGAAATTGCGGCGAGCAGCTTCGGCGACGAAGGTCGGTTGCCAAGCGAAGCGGAGTTGGCCAAGCGCTTTGACGTCAACCGGCACACGGTGCGGCGGGCGATGCTTCGGCTCGCCGCCACCGGATTGGTCAGCGTCGAACAGGGACGCGGCACGTTCGTGCAACCTGGCGCTATCGACTATCAGATTGGACGCCGGACGCGTTTTACCGAGAACCTGCGGCGCACCAACCATGTCTCCGGGGGCGTCGTGCTGTCGGCCGTGAGGGTCAAGGCCGATCCTGTCGCGGCGAAGGCACTGGGAGTCCGTGCTGGGACGCTCACGTACCAGATCGAGTCGCGTCACGACTCGGACGGCATTCCCATGACGTATGTACGCAACTGGTATCCGGCGGCGCGCTTCAACGGTTTGCCCGAAGTGCTGGAAGCTACGGGCGGCATCTCGGCCGCGCTGGCGCAGTTCGGGGTCCAGGACTACACGCGCAAGTGGAGCCGTATTGGCAGCGTGCTGCCCACCCCGGACATCGCACGACGCTTGCAGGTCAACAGCCAGCAACCGGTAATGTGGGTTGAGAATGTCGATGTAGATGAAGCCGGCGTGCCGATCAAGTACGGCATCACGCATTTCGCGGCGGATCGCGTGCAATTGCTGGTGGAGCACGACTGATGAACGACGGCATGATGGCGACCCTCAAGCCGGATGCGCGCCTGGCGCTCTACTACGCGCCACCTGTCGGGTCCGCGTGGTGGCAAGCCGGTTGCGAATGGCTTGGTCGCGACGCCCAGACGGGCGAGGCATTCGACACGCCCACGCCTGCGGCTCTTGCGGCGCTTGGTGTCGACGCTGCGAACGTAACGAAAGCGCCCCGCCGATACGGCTGGCATGGCACGCTGGTCCCGCCGTTTCGCTG